>NZGD01000124.1 GCA_002690925.1 Rhodopirellula sp. | reverse complement strand
TGAAAAACATTCACCAGAACCTGTTTGGCGCGTTCGTATACAACACCCTCGGTATTCCGGTGGCCGCCGGCCTTCTCTACCCGGTCTGGGGAATACTGATGAGCCCGATTCTGGCTGGCGCCGCGATGTCACTGTCATCGGTCACCGTGGTCTCAAACGCCAACCGTTTGAGGCTGTTCCGAACCAGCCACCGGCCGGAACAGAGCAACGGGCACAGTGATCCGAAACAACAAAAGGAGCGGAACTGATGGAAACCCTGCTGGTCAATGCCGGAGGATTTGCCCTGATGGCTGCCATCGTCTGGTGGTTCTGGCTCTCCGGTTCCGAGGACAAAGGCTCCAATGAACATGAACATCACCACTGAGGTATTTGCCATGAAAAAACACACCCTGGCTTTTGGCCTGATGGCGGCCCTGGGGTTCAGCACCACGGCGTTGGCCGGCGGCGCGGCCCAGAGCATCCATGTATATAAATCCCCAACCTGCGGCTGTTGTGGTGACTGGATTGATCACCTTGAGGAGAATGGCTTCAAGGTGACAGCAACCGACACCAACGACATGGGCAGGATCAAGGCCGATGCCGGTCTGATCGCCGGTCTGGGTAGCTGCCACACCGCCTTTATCAGCGACTACGTCATTGAAGGCCACGTTCCGGCCGAAGACATCAAGCGCCTGATCAGCGAAGCGCCCCGGGCCAAAGGCCTCAGCGTGCCGGGTATGCCCATCGGATCTCCGGGCATGGAGATGGGCGACCGGAAAGACCATTACAAGGTCATCCTGTTCAACGAGTCAGGACAGACACGGATTTTTTCCGAACATAACTAGTATTGATCGCCACGCAGGGGTCGTTGCATCAGCGGCCCTTGCGACACTGACTCCCTCCCGAAACGTTCCCTGCCCTGTCTGTTTTTTCTACACTCTGATTAACCAGTGTTCTATCATTGGCGCCCAGAAACCCAGAAAAACCGAGAGGGACCCTCGTTGAGCATTAAAACCCGAATCCTTGGTCTGGCCGCCAGCCTGATAGTCGTGGCTTCACTGGCATCTTGGCTGGCCTATCGGGAGCTATCCGAAAATATCATCGAACGCTGGGGCCAACAGGTGGCGGAAATACAGGTGCGCTACGACAGCGCCCGACTGCTGCAGTCCCTGGAGCGGGAGATTGGGCTGGCCAAACAGATGGCGAGCTCCTCCACACTGATCAACTGGGCCGCCAGTCCCGATGACGAAACGCTCAAGTCTGAAGCCATTCGCCAGATGGAGAGTTTTCGTTCCAACTTCCGGGACAATAATTACTTTGTCGCGCTGGTCGGGAACGGCCACTATTACTACAACAACGCAGAGAATGAGTACGCCGGCAGCCAGTTCCGGTACGTTCTCGACAAGGAGAAGCCCGACGACGCCTGGTTTTTCCAGCTGGTAGAAGAAGGCCGCGACTTCCATCTCAACGTGAATCCGGATACCGAACTGGGGGTCACCAAGCTCTGGATCGATGTATTGATGCGGGACGAGGCCGGCGAGATAGTCGGCATGGTCGGAACCGGTCTTAGCCTCGATGCTTTTCTGCAGGATATTGTCGACATCGATCAGGAGGGCATCACCACGCTGTTTGTCGATTACAACGGCGCCATACAGCTCTACCGCGACCGCAACTACATCGATTTCGCCAGTATCATCAAACCCGAAGGTCAGAAGAACACGGTCGACCTGCTGTTCGAGGATCCCCAGGACAAACAGCAGATCCTCGGTATGCTGCAGCTGCTGAAAAAGCGCGGAGACCAGGCCGGTCAGGTGGAAAGCGGCTTTGTGACGGTGGATGGTCGCAAGCATCTGGCCGGGGTTGCCTTTCTGCCCGCCATTGGCTGGTTTGAAATTACTCTTCTGGATCTGCACACCCTCCTACCCCAAAGCTATCTCTGGCCACTCGTAGCCGTATTCCTGGTGACCTTGCTTGTGAGCCTGTTGCTGTTCCATTTCATCATCCAGTCACGGATTCTGAAGCCCATCATGAGCCTCGAACGCGCGGTGGAAAAAGTCCGTGAGGGTAGCTTCGACCTGCCACGTCTCGAAAAACCCGATAATGAGGTCGGCTGGCTTGCCGACCATTTCGAGAAAATGGCCCAAAAGCTGGGCCAGTCAACGAGGGAGCTGGAGACAAAAGTGGCTCAACGAACGGATGAGCTGAACCGGCTGGCCCGAATTGATCCGCTGACCGGTCTCAAGAACCGTCGCGGACTGGACGAGATACTGGAAGAAGAGATTCAGCGGGCTCGTCGGCAGGACAGCGGGTTTGGCGTTATCTGGCTGGATATTGATCATTTCAAGACGATCAACGACAACCTCGGCCATCAGGCGGGCGACCAGATTCTCTGCCGTGTCGCACTCTGGCTCAAAGCTGGCGTTCGGCCTTACGACCATCCGGGAAGGTGGGGCGGCGATGAGTTCGTGGTTCTGCTATCACCCTGTGACCCTGACACTCTGGAACAGATTGCCCGGCGCATTCGGGAACTGGTGGAACAGGAGAGTCGAAAAACCGGCGCAGCGGTAACGGTCAGCGTCGGCGGATTTTTTGCCCGACCCGGCGACACCAGCGATACCATTCTCAGACATGCAGACCGCGCACTTTACCGTGCGAAAGCCGGCGGCCGTAACCAGGTCTGCATCGACACGCGGGATGACGAAACAGCGCTTTCCGAAAACTGACAGAAAAGCCGGAACCCCGAATCGGAGGCCCCGGCGTTATCAATAATCAGTACAGGAACGGCGCAAGGGCCAGCTCCAGCCGGGCCTGGGCCGAGTAGACATTGGCCACGGGAACGGCTGGCTGCTCGGGCGGCACGGCTGAGGGCCAGGCTTTTTGGAGCTCCTCCAGTGCCTTCACGGCATCACGCCAGGCTTCCCTGTTCTGCTTTTTCAGTGTCGCCTGATGGCTATCCAGATAGTCACGCGCGGAACTCACAAAGCCGCGACCGTCCTGATATTCGTGCACGGCAACAAAGCGCCCTTCTTCCAGGGCCTCGTCATACTCAAGCACGGCCTGCTTGGTCAGCGAGAGGACCACTCTCGAGACGGTTCCTGCGCTCTGTGCGTTCTTGCTATCGGCAGCATTGACCGCTTTCTCGAGAGCCACCCAGGCCGCCTGGAACTCCTTGTTTATGTCGCTCCAGCGCTCAACCCCGCCGGCCTGATTCGCCAGCAACTCCAGACGTTCACTCACGTCGTTTTGACCCCGGCTCTCAAGGCCGGGTTCAACCATGCCGTAAAGCTCAACCCAGGGATGGGTCAGATGTGGACGCCCGTCAGCGACCTTGCCCGCCTTGATCAATTCCCGAGCCGCCATCAAATGACCCTGCATCATCTGCAACATGGCAACATAGGCGCCGTCAGAGGCGACAGGAGAAACAGCGGACGATCCGCCTTCGCCACCTTCTCCGCCTTCTCCGCCTTCGCCACCGGCGGCAAAGTAACTGAACGCCGCTCCTGCTCCGGCTTCACCACCTTCACCTCCATGGTGTTCACCGCCTTCACCTCCGTGATGTTCTCCGCCCTCGCCGCCTTCTGCTGAGCCCGAGGTCATCATATCGTCATGATGCTTCTCTTTATGCTCGCTGGCGACAGCTCCGGAACTGGCAATCAGCGTAGCCATGCCGATGCCGGTCCAGAGCTTCAGTTTTTCATTCTTCATTCCGTTCTTTCTCCTGTTAAAAACCGCCTGCTGCTCTTCGTCAACAACGGTAGAATTGATGGCATGTCCATAGTGGTGCATGATGCGCCACAGCAAATACTGATTGCAAATTATTCGTATTAAGAGTTGAGCTAACCATGATTATCTGTATCGACCAGATCCTGACCCCCGAACAGCTCGAGCGAATCCGCAACACTCTGGACGGCGGCGAGTTTCAGGACGGGCGGAGCACAGCCGGGTGGCATGCAAAGCTGGTCAAGAACAACGAGCAACTGAAGGTGTCCGGGGTCCAGGCGGAAGGTCTTCGGGCCGAGGTGGAAAAAGCCCTGACAGAACACCCCCTGTTCCAGATGGCGGTGCGGCCCGCCAAGGTCACACCTCTCATTTTCAGTCGCTACCGGGATGGTATGACCTACGGCAATCATGTAGACGATCCCGTGATGGGCCGGGGGGCCGGCAGGTTGCGGACCGATGTTTCCTTCACGCTGTTCCTGGACGACCCTGACAGCTACGACGGGGGCGAACTGGTTACCGAGACTACGGCGGGTGAGCAATCCTATAAATTACCGGCCGGCGCGGCAGTGGTCTATCCGTCCTCAACCCTGCACCGGGTTGAGCCGGTCACACGGGGCCAGCGCCGTGTCGCTATCGGTTGGGCTCAGAGCACCATTCGGGAACCAGCCCAGCGGGAAGTGCTCTTTGATCTGGACACGGCTCGGCGACAACTGTTTGAACGTGAGGGCAAAACGACCGAATTCGATCTGCTCACCAAATCACTGGCCAACCTCCAGAGATTCTGGACAGAAATCTGATTTGCGTATTCTGCTATCTGACGCATAGAGCCATAACCGTTATACTCCGCCCCATCATTCATTATTTACCAGCCAGGTTACTTCATGCTCAATGCCGACGCCCTCAGCCAGTTGCGCCAGCTGAAATCGGATATCAAGGACAACAAGGTGGTTTTTCCAGGTACCGTCAAAGCCACCAATGGCCGTTTCGGGTTCGTTGCGCTCGACGAGGGTCGGGATGTTTTCCTGCCACCCGAGGAAATGCAGAAGGTGTTGCCCGGGGACCGGGTGAATGTCACCGAGCAGGAAGTTGAGAAAGGCAAAACCCAGGGCGTAGTGGACGAACTCCTGGAAACCCGCCTGAACACCTTTGTGGGTCGTTACCTGGTAAAAGGTAAAGGGCATTTCGTGGTGCCCGAGACGCCGGGGATCAACCGATGGATCTTCATTCCCCCCAAGGAGCGAATGAACGCCCAGCAGGACGATTACATCTACTGCCAGATTCACAAACATCCGATCAAGGACGGCAAGGGCCAAGCCAAGGTACTGCGGGTAATCGGTAAGGCCGGGGAACCCGGTATCGAACGCTCTTTCACCCTGGCCACCTTTGATCTGGCTGACACCTGGCCGGACGCTGTGCGCGCTCAGGCCGACAGCCTCGGTGAAGGCGATATCGAATCCAGGGAAACCGGACGGGAGGACCGCACGGACCGCCCGTACGTGACCATCGACAGCCCGGGCACGCAGGACATGGACGACGCCCTGCTGGCCGAACCCAACGCCACCGGCTGGACACTCTCAATTGCTATTGCCGATCCGACCGCCGTGATCGACACCGACAGCCCGGCGGAACAGGAAGCGTTCAATCGGGCCACCGCTATCTATTTCCCGGGCGAGCCCCTGCCCATGCTGCCAGACAGCATCAGCACCCGCCTGTGCTCGTTGATGCCGGAAGCCAAGCGCCTGTCCCTGGTCTGCGATCTTCAGGTTAACAATGATGGCAGTCTTGGCGACTACAGTTTTCATCAGGCCGTTATCCAGTCCAAGGGCAAGCTCAGTTACGAGCTCGTTTCCAACCTGATCGAAGGACGGGAAGACGACGACATCAAGGCACTGCCGGAAGCCGTTGCCAACAGCCTCGATCAACTGCATCAGGCAGCGACAGCCCTCCGGAAATGGCGCAACGAACATGCGCTGCTGAGCGGCGACCGTCCCGAATTCCGCCTCCGGCTGGATGAAAACAAACGTATCCGGCTGATCGAACCGTCCATCCAGAATGAAGCCCATCGGCTGGTGGAAGAATGCATGGTTGCCGCCAACCGCTGCGCAGCGGATTTCCTGAGCAACCACACGGCCGGCCTGTTCATCCAGCATCCAGGATTACGGGATGATCGCGCCGACAACATCCGGTCACTAATCGACAGCCACGCACCGCATCTCTCAGGCGTAGACGCCCATCAGGCCGAGGGTTTCAGGAAGCTGATGAAGGAGACGGACTCTCTGGAGGCCGAGGTACCGGTCAAGGCCATCCTGTCCCGCCAGCTGGCCCGGGCCGAGCTGAGCTTCAAGCCGGCTCCTCATCAGGGCATGGGCCTCGATGCCTACACCACCTTTACCTCGCCACTGCGCAAGTTCTCGGATTTTTACGTGCATCGGCTGATCAAGGCGGCTCTGTGGGACACCCCCATGAAAGCGCTGACAGAGGATCAGCTGGAAGCCCTGCAAGCTGCCCAGATCCGCGCCCGACAGGCGGCGAACAGCCTGGAATCCTGGCTCAAAAGCGATTTTGCCAAAACTCTCGGCGAAGAACCCATGGCCGGCGTTATCAGCCGCACAGTGCCCGCCGGCTTCTTCGTTCGCCTGGATGCCAACGGGCTGGAAGGCTTCGTCAGCTGCAAGGATCTTGACGGCAAGTACAGCTTTGATCCGGTTACCATGCGCCTTATCCACAACAAGAACGGACGCATCTTCCAGCTGGAACAACCGGTAACGGTCAGCTTTTCCGGGGTGGATGACGAGCGCAGGCAGATTAATTTCAAGCTCGTGGAAGCCCAGGAAATTGCCAGCCAGAGCAGCACTGACGGCGGTTGAAAAACCACAATGGCAGGCGCATCGTATTCATCAGGACATGTTCCCCTGATGGAGGTGCGCCATGCCCATCACGCCCGATGAATTTCTGAAAAAGTACGGCTTCGACAAGGAAGACGAGGAGCGGGACCACAGCCTCCGCAACAACGCCATGGAGCATGCCAAACACTTGCGCAGGCCCCATGCTGGCACCCCCCACGACTGGGAAGAATGGGAGCGCTACAAGCGGGAGCATCCGGATGAAGTGGAGGATGATGATCACTGAGCATCACCTCCTTCCTCAACCCTGTTTTCGGGTTGGTTAACAAATTTTTGCATTGTTTTTCATTTCTCTATATTCCATAGAGCCGCCTGATAACTCTTTTCATTTCATTTAGTTAGAAAAAACACCTTCCTCATCTTCCTGATTCTATTGGGTCAATGCCTCACGCTGGTGCACCAGAGGCGAGACGCGCTCATTAAAAATTGTTTATACATTTACCCAAATTCCGGAGTGTCGCTGTCCCGGACTCATTTCAACCAGTGGAATTTGGGTAGCAAAATGAAGTTCAGTTGTTCTCAAAGCGTGGAAAAAAAAGGCGCTGCATCTGCAGCAGCCGGAAGGGCTCTCGTCAGTCTTGTCATGGTTTTTTTACTGGCCGGATGTCAGGTTTATCAATTCGACCCGAATAGCGTGAGCGCCGAAAACCCGGGTTCGTATACAACAGGAACGGTCCCGTTCACCATTGTTGGAGAGGAGCGTCCTGACTGGCTGGTTCCGGAGTCTCCCGATGCGCCTGAAGTTATGGTCACCCGGACAACTGAAACCAAGGGGTCGACGGGTTTCAACGGCGCCAGCTTTTTTGGCTACATGGTTACCCTGTCTCTGATTCCTTATTACGATGAAGTCCAGTACGAGGACATCTACGCGCTCAGCTGGCAGGGTGAAACCTTGCTCGAAAGCCGGGTGACCTACTCCATTGATTCCTATCTGTCTCTGTATTTCCCGACGCCAATGATGTTCATGGGATCACTGAATGATGAAGCCGCCGAACAGGCCGTAGCCCGGGACTTCATCACCAACCATCACAAGGACAGTGTTCTGGCACTCATCGATGGGCAGCGCCGCGAATTCGAGCAGGCAAACCCCGAGACCGCCGCCGAGATTGCAGCCTACCTGAAAGCCGGAGGAGCGAACTCTGTCTATCGCCCGTCGGCTGTTCTCAGACTGATTGACCTGGCTCCCGAAACCAACACGCTTGCCTATCACGCGGCCAACAGCCAGGTGCCCGGCTACGTTGACCTGCTACCTGCTCGCTATCAGGCCTGGCTGATCGGACCGGAAGGTTTGCGTGGCATAGATCTGAAGACACAGCTCGCCGACGGAACCGACGCCGATCAGTTACTGGTCCGCATGCTTAACGCCTATCCAGACCAGAGTGACGATGTTCAGTCCGGTTATTACACCGGTATGACCCGGGCGCACCGGGAGACATTGAAAGAAGCGGGCCTGCCCGAAGGGCTCGTGGATCGTATGACCAATGAGGCGCCCTCTGCTCAACTGCTGGCCGCTGCAAAAACAGGCAAACTCCGCGATGACAGCGGCAACATTCGTATTCCCACCGAAGAGGAATTGCTGGAACAATTGGTTCGGCAGGACAATCAGGGTAAATTCCTCAGCCCCTACACCAGCGATGACGTCCTTGCGGAATGGGTGAATTCCGCCATCAATGCCAATATCGGCGCAACTGTCGGCACTGGGCTCGGAGCAGCAGCAGGCGCCTATGCGGGTGAAAAAGCTCTGGAGCAGGTACCTTTCGTCGGCAGCTTTCTGGGTGGTGCCATAGGTGCCGAGATAGGCAAATCCGCAGGCCGCGAAACTGCGATCAGTGCCTCGGGTGGCTGGGAAGCGATTCGTGCCTCTTCAGACCGGAGTTTTGATGACATCCATTCCATGGCTCGCTACCTGAAAGCAAAATACGGCCACACCGGCAACTTCAAGGATGCCATGGAAGCCACCCGACAGATCTACCCGGAGCTGGCAGAAGCCCTCGCGAGTGCCTACTGAAATAATTGGAGATATACATGTTTACCAAGAATCATTTGAAACTGGTTTGCGCTGTAGCGCTTGCCTCCGGGTTTCTCTCGGGCTGTGCCAGCAAAATTGAAAACGTTCAGGGCAAGCCGAGTGTCTACGAGGACGTTTCCACCACCGGCAGCGTGGGCGGTGTCGGCATCGAAAGCCAGGACGTGGTCGCCATGACCGACCAGATGATGCGTGACATGCTGGCAAACCCCATGCTCACCGGCCGTTCGACGCCACCGCGAATCATCATCGACAATGAATACATCAAGAACGAGAGCACCTCGGTTATCAACACCAACATGCTGACAGATCGCCTGCGCATTGAGCTGAACCGCGCTGCGAACGGACGCATGGTCTTCGTTGGTCGCCACTTCTCCGACATGGTCCAGAAAGAGCGGGATCTCAAACGAGATGGCGCCGTTGATGGCGGCACAATTCGCCAAACCGCTGCCCAGGCCGGTGCAGATTTCCGCCTGGGAGGCCGTATCTCTTCGCTGGACGCGATTGATCGCAACACCGGAACCCAGTCCCGTTACAGCCAGGTGACCTTCGAGATGGTCGATCTTGAGCTGGGCACCATTGTCTGGAGTGGACTCTATGAGATGAGAAAGGCGGCCCGTGACAATGTGGTTTACCGATAAGACCTGGCTGAGGCCGGCACTGGCGACCGCCATCGCCGGCACACTGGCCGGCTGTGCCAGCGGACCGAAAGTGTATGATCGGGCCACATTGGCACCGGCCGAAACGTCGCTTATAGCTAGCAAGCCCGCGGTTCTTCGGGCCGATTTCGAGAACCTGTTCGAGGAAGGACAACGAAACAAAGTCCTTAACCTCATGGAAATCGGGATCAAGGCCTATCGGGCAGGTTATCGACAGGAGGCGAAGAACACTCTGACCCAGGCCCGTCTGGAGATCGAGAATGTTTACGCTGACTCCGACGCCGCCCGTAAGGCCCGCAGCATCTGGTATGAAGAAGCGGAAAAGGACTTCAAAGGCGAGCCTTACGAACGGGCTATGGTCTACCTGTATCTGGGCCTGATTTACCTGGAAGAAGGTGACTACGGTAATGCCCGTGCCAGCTTCCTGGCAGGATTGCTGCAGGACGCCTTTGCCGAAGAAGAACAGAACAGCACCGATTTCGCGCTGTTGTTGTACCTGGCAGGCTGGTCCGCCATGCAGATGGGCAGCGACCAACTGGCGCGGGATCATTTTGACGAGCTGAAACTCTATCGGCCGGATGCGCCAATTCCCCAAGCCGACGACAACGCGCTTCTGATTGTGGAAACCGGCACCTCCCCACGGAAGCTCGGGGATGGCGTCGGCCACTATCAGTTGGTCTATCGCCGTGGCAAGAACTTCCAGGATGTCGCTGCCGAGGTCCGCAACGGTGAGGAATGGTCAGCCCTGTATCCCATGGAAGATATTTTCTTCCAGGCCGCCACTCGCGGTGGTCGGGCTATCGATCGGATTGTCGAGGGCCAGATCCAGTTCAAGGAAAACACCCGCGCCGTTGGCTCCACCCTCAGCAGTGTCAGCCAGGACAGCATGCTGGCCGGCTTCAGTAGCGCTGCCGGCGGCGCCGTCGGGGCCGGGTACGCTGCCATCAGCCTGATCAGCGTTGCGGCCGAAGGTATGTCAGCGTCCGCCAATACCCGGGCCGACATCCGGTACTGGGCGGGACTGCCGGACACCATACACCTGTTACCGGTAACCGCCGCCGATGGCGATCCGGTCACTGTCCGTTTCCTGGATAAAAACGGTCAGCCTGTGCCAGGCCTTGCCGACAATACCGAATTCAAATTTGATGGTCGCGGGGCCGGCCTGGCCTTTGCCACGTCTCGCCGCCCGGATTCCGGAGGAAGCCAATGAACAAACTGATTACTTCTCTTGCCATCGCTGCGACCTGCGTGGGTCTTCTTTCCGGGTGTGCCGGCAAATCCGCCAGCAGCACGGACCTGATTGAGCGCACGGCGCCAATCACCATGAACTCGGTGGCATTCACCGACTACAACCTGAAGCGCACCTGGAGCCGCGGGTTTGGCCAACTGGAGGATGGCGAACGCTATCGTCTGTCACTGGTCCAGCACGGCCAACGGCCAACGGCAACCGGGACCACAGAGGTGTATGTGGTTCTGCGCAACCACACAGATTACGATTACCGGATCGAAGCCCGCACCCAGTTCTTCGATCAGGACGGCGTACCCACCGATGTGAAACCGACCTGGCAGCGCTCGACCATCCCGGCCAACAGCATCGCCACCTATCGTGAACTGTCTACCAGCACGCAACCTTTGCAATACCGCGTGGAAGTCCGGGAGCTTAACTGATGAAGCGATTTGCCCTGGCACTCTGCGTGCCCTTGCTGGCGCCGGGTTTTGCTCTGGCCGCCGACCAGACCCATGAGGCTGCGCCGATGATGGCGCCGGCGCAGAAGCCGTTGACTGATGAAGACCTGAAAGAAGATCGTTCGGCACCCCAGCGCACAGAAAGCGTGGACGTGATCCTCTCACGCTTCAAAGGTGCCTTCGGCGAACAGCCACCCCGCATGGCGGTGTTCTGGAATCGCGCGTTCGACGACCAGGTCAGCGACTGGAGCAGCAACACCCGTGGCGTGGTATCAACACGAGCCTCTCTGAATGGGGAGGTACCCGACGGCAACGTCAATCTCCAGGCACAGGGCCAGGCAGCAGCGCAGGGTGAATACCGCTCGAATCGTCAGACAGGCCCTGCCGGACCGGCGTTCGAACTCCAGAGTGGGCTTGTCAGCCAGATGGTTGAGGCCGGCGTCACGGTGGTGGATCGAGCGGCCATCATGCGTATTACCGATAACGCACTGGAAACCGGTGAGTTCTCCCGCCTCTCCCCGGATCAGCGCCGGCTGGAAATGCGCGCACTGGGCGAACACGCGGACATGTTACTGGTGTTTCGAAAGCTTGCCAGCGACCGATTCGAAGTGCAGGTTCTGGACGTTCGCGACGGCAGTGTTCGTGTGATGTTGAGCTCCAATGGTGTTCCGCCCGAGAAAGCCGGGGGCCGCCAGTGGAAAGCCACCGATCGCGGATTCCAGAAAGTCGAGCAGACCGTTACTCTGGATGAAATCGGCCGGGAACTGGCGCTGCAGACACTGGCAAGGCTGTCTTCCTGATTCAGGAAGACAGCATCCGGTCCAGCTTCTCATCCTTCTGGCTCCAGACTTCTCCGAGCCAATTCTTGACGTTCCGGCGGTGTTCTGCGTCGGATGAGTAATCGCGGCCCTTCAGATGGTCCGGGATATCAACCGTGCGGATTTCCATTTTCACTTCCTTGACCCGGCCACAGATGAAGTCCCAGAACGTGGGCGCCCCATCCGGATAGGCGATGGTCACGTCCACCAGGGTCTGAATCGAATCGCCCATGGCGTCGAGCACAAAGGCAGCACCGCCGGCCTTGGGTGTCAGCAGGTGCTTGTAAGGCGATTTCTGTTTGTCGTGTTTGGCCTGGGTAAAGCGGGTGCCTTCAACAAAGTTCATCACGCTCACCGGGGTATAGCGGAACCTCTCACAGGCCTTGCGCGTTGAGCGAAGATCCTCACCTCGCTTCTCAGGGTGCTTGATCAGGTATTCACGGGTGTAGCGTTTCATGAAGGGGAAATCCAGCCCCCACCAGGCGAGACCGATCACCGGAACCCATATGAGCTGCTGCTTGAGGAAGAACTTGAGGAACGGCGCCCTGTGATTGAAAACCCGCTGCATGGCAAAAATATCCACCCAGCTCTGGTGATTGGCCAGCACCAGGTACCAGCTCTCACGCTTGAGTTTATCGGCG
Organism: Rhodopirellula sp.; assembly: GCA_002690925.1. Taxonomy (GTDB): domain Bacteria; phylum Planctomycetota; class Planctomycetia; order Pirellulales; family Pirellulaceae; genus Rubripirellula. Next base: position 2,189 of record NZGD01000124.1, on the reverse strand, counting down.
CCCTCCACATCCCATTTCGTACCATGGGTCAGCTTCATCCAGCCGGTATTGCACGCCACCCAGGCTTCGGCAATCCAGATAATGACTTTGGTGCACAGAACCCGGAAGCCGGTGATGGGGATAATGAGTTTCAGAATGGCCGGGATGTAGAGCAGGATGCACCAGAACAGGGTGTTGATTCCGAGCAGGATGGAATTGAGTACGCCGATCACGGGGGCGGGTAGAAAGCTGAGCATGGCGATCCTGTTTTTCTGGTTGTTCTTTCCAAATGGGGCCCAATGATAGCAACCACAGACCTCATTGGGCAGTGGCCTGAAGTGACCGGTTTGCCAACCGGTTTGGACACTTCTGCCATGGCCCCGAAGGGTGCATTTGCCCTATTCTTGCCACAGCCTGCGGGTTCGGGCGTTAGCACGTTGTGTTCGTCATCATTCTGAATCTTTGCTTTTACGGATAGTCCCATGCCCAATCTTTTCAAATCAGCCGCTGATCGCGCAGCGGGCGTTACCCGCCAGACAGCCCTGTACGCAGGCAACGCCTTTGACCGGGTTTTCCGGGCCGCCAGCCTGGTTCAGGCCGGGCAGACTCCGTTTGAAACCCTCTACACCGACGGTCTGGTCAGTCTGCGTTACTACCCGCCACTGGCCGAGGATTTTATCGAGCTGGACGGGGAGACCATCGCGGTTGAGCGAAAAGCGCACAGGACACCAATTGTGATCGTACCGCCCCTGGCGGTGAACATGCTCATCTATGACTTGTTTCCCCAGCGCAGTCTGGTGCGGTTTCTGCGGGCCAAGGGGTTCGAGGTCTATCTGATCGACTGGGGCACGCCAACCCGGGAACACAGCCACTACAACCTGCATACCTATGTGGCCGAATTGTTGCCGGCCTATCTGAACCGGGTGCGGGAACACAGCGGTGAGCAGGAGCTGTCGCTGCATGGCTGGAGCATGGGCGGCATGTTCACGTTGTTCTATTCCGCACTCAGCAACGATCAGCACGTTCGCAATGCCATCGTGCTGGGCTCGCCGATTGACAGTCACGCCTCGGGAATTCTGGGGCTTTTGAATCAGCGCATGGCGGATGTGGCCGGATTTGTCCGGGAACGGACGGGCTTCCGCCTTCACGATGTCAAACCCCACTGGTTTCACACGCCGGGCTGGGCCAACACCATCGGGTTCAAGCTGACGAATCCGATTGCCAGCGTGATGAGTTACTGGGAGCTGATCATCCGGCTGGGTGACCGGGAGTTTGTCACCAACCACGCCACGACGTCGGCGTTTCTGGACCGCATGGTGGCCTATCCCGGTGGGATCATTCAGGACACGGTGGTTCGGGTATGGATCGACAACCAGCTGTCCAAAGGTGAGATCCAGATCGGCGAGGACATTGCCAAACTGGACAATGTGAGTGCCAACTTACTGGCCATCGCCGGCGGCGACGACACGCTCGTTACCCCCGGTGCCGCAAAGCGGGTGATGGATCATGTAAGTTCTACGGACAAGACGTTCCGGGTTGTGCCGGGCGGGCACATGGGCATTCTTGCCGGGAGCAAAGCGCCTCGTCAGAGTTGGCTGGAGTTGGCGGAGTGGCTGGCTGTTCGGTCGGACTGAGCCCTCTGCCTCGGATGCTTTGGAGATTGCCGGCAGGTGTTGGGGTAGGCTTTCCAAAACACGCTACGAGCACATCCATGTGCGCTTGTTTCGGGCCATCTTTGGCCCTCTACAGTTTTGGAAAGCCTACCCCAACACCCGCCTCCTCTTACTTCAGAGGTTCTTCAGTGTTAACTCCAACTCTGAAAGACTGCTGATCACTGCTGAGGGCTGAATCCCCCAGTCTTCAAAAACCTTATCCGGATCCCGTTGTACCCAGATTGCGAGTAATCCCGCAGCTCGGGCACCAATGACATCCCAGGCATTGCTTGAAACCAGACACAACGGCTTCTCCCAACAGCCCGTGGCCCTTCGGGCATGGGTGTACACTGCCGGATCGGGCTTGAAGCTTTTGATGTCGTCTACCGATACCAGACCTTCGAACTGCTCCAGCAGATCGTTGTGTCCAAGGACCTTTTCCAGCGCCGGATAACTTCCATTGGAAAACGCGAACAGCGGATACTGCCCTTTCAGTGCTTTCAGTGCCGGCAAGGCATCGTCGAACGCAGGCAGAGACAGGTAAGCCGCCATCAGGGC
>NZGD01000123.1 GCA_002690925.1 Rhodopirellula sp. | reverse complement strand
CCCGGCCGGGTTTTCGGCCTCCATGATCAGGAAACTGAACTGGCTGGGAAAGTAATGCTGGTAGCTTTCCTCGTTGGTGTAAAAGCTACCGGCGCTGGCATTGCGGAACGCGAACTTCTTGCGGCTGTTCTTAAAGTTGTTTTCTGGCAGCAGAAACAGCCGCAGACTGTTCAATAGGCTGGACTTGCCAAGGTTCCCCGGGCCGAGAATTAGGCCATGGTTATCCACCGGAATTTCCACGTAACAGAAGCCGGCGGAATCCACCAATACCAGACGGCGAATACCAAAATTGAAATTGCCTGGGCTCCCCTGGGAGTCACTCATCCAGAATCATCTCCTGTTCCATGAATTTGCCGGTTGCCCGGAAGGCCTGTGCGAGGGCCATAAAGCCATGGCCCTCCGCCAACGAGCTAGGCCGCCACCGTCTCGAACATTTGCAGACCACCCGCATAATAAACACTCTGAACTGTGTTTATAAACGTAGGTTTGGCAGATAGTGTAACGTCATCATGCGCATACTGTATCGGGGGCTTTAAATCCAGAATGCTACCCCAAGTCTTTGCAAAGCGCGTAAAGGAAAGCCAATGAAAGACATGCACAGTAGCAGCCGCGGCAGCCATACCCTGGTTACGTTCGATCCCAAAGGCGAGCGATTGGAATGGGACTCCCTGGGTGATCAGGTAATGGGCGGACAATCGGACGGAATGCTGGTTCACTCTGAAGAAGGTGTTGGCCTCTTTCACGGCACTGTGCGACTGGATAACGGCGGCGGCTTTGCCTCTGTCAAAGCAGACCTGCCGGAACCCGTCGATGCTACCGATTTCACAGGAATCGAATTGCTGGCAAAAGGCGACGGAAAGACCTACAAGATCGGCCTTCGCAACAGCACCAACCGGCGAAGCATTGTATACCAGCATGCATTCACCCCGGATACAGAGGACTGGAGCCGCATACGCCTGCCGTTCAGTGAATTCATCCCTACCTGGCGCGGCAAAACATTGACCGATGAGGCAGCCCTGAATCTTTCGTACCTGGCTTCAGTCAGCCTTTTCGTTTCCGGGCGACAGGCTGGCGAATTTCAACTGAAGATGCAGGACTGGGTTCTGTACTGATGGAGCTCAACCGGCCATGACTACACAAACCTTTGCCCTGGACCTGCAACAACCATTCAGCCTGCGCATGACGGTAGAAAGCCACGGCTGGTGTCAGCTTGCGCCCTGGCACTGGGACGGTGAGCGTCTTGAGCGAACGGTAAGAATTGGTCCCAACGCAGAATGGGCCAGGGTCCACCAGCCCTCAGAAGATCAGCTTCTTATCGAAACCTCCTCATTCAGCACTGCCGCTGTTTCCGAAAGAGTCGCCCGATGGCTGCAGCTCGACTGGGATCCCTCAGAGTTTCTTGCTCTCTGCGACCGACACGATCCGGAAATCGCTCGCTTCATTCGGTCCGGTGGCGGCCGATTCCTGCGCGGCGACACCTTCTTTGAGGATCTCATTAAAACGGTTTGCACGATCAACACCACCTGGAAGCAGACCAAATCCATGGTCGCTTCTCTGGTTGCCCTGGGCGACGGCCTGTTCCCTGAGCCCGGGGAAATCCAGAGCATTGGCCCCGAGCGATTGGCCGACGAGTGCAAGCTGGGGTTCAGGGCCCGGACCGTCGATACGGTGACCGATCAATTACTCCAGGATCAAGCTATCCAGACCGATGGTTCTGCCCATGGTGACATGGTCGATTACGACTACCTGATTTCCCTGAAGGGCATCGGCCCCTATGCTGCTGCTCACACCATGATGCTTATGAGAAATTTTGAGACGCTGCCGGTCGACTCCGAAGTCAGCGCCTATCTGCGCCAACAAGGGTTTGACCCGAAGAACGCCCAAAGCGCTTTTCAACACTGGGGCAAGTATCGGTTTCTCGGCTACAAGCTGAAGCGCATTGTCGATAAAGCCAACTGGATCGGGGATTGATGCAATGACCAAACTCGCCCTGGTAACCGGTGCCAGCGCCGGCATTGGCCATGAGACCTGTGCCTTCTTTGCCCGCAACGGCTACCGGGTTATTGCCCTGTCCCGACAGCCTACCGGCGTCGAGTCCGCAGATCTGGAGCTAGGGCTGGATCTTGAGTCCTTTGAGCAGATCGAAGGCCTTGCCGGAACGCTGGAGGCGGAAATTGCGGCAGCCGAGCGGGTTATTCTCGTCAACAACTCCGGATACGGGCAATTTGGCGCGCTTCGTGATCTTTCCGAATCCATGTGGCAAAAGCAATTCAGCACCCACGTATTCGGCCCCATCAAACTGGCAGCCGTTTGCCTGGGGCTTTGCGAAGAACACGGTAAACCGTTGCGGGTCATCGCCGTCAGCTCCGTTCTCTCCATCACGCCCCAGAAAATGAAAGGCGCCTACTGTGCCGCCAAATCCGCAATGAACACGGCTCATGAGAGCTTCTGGTTTGATGAACAGGGCAGCAAAAGCCTGGAAAGCGTTTCCCTGGTGCTCCCGGGGCCCGTGAAAACCCGGTTCAGGGAACATGCCCTGGCCGCGTTACAGCCCGTGCTTGGGCGAGCCAGCGCAGTGCACCGGGAAAAATACCAAGCCATGGAAGCCGCGCTCGCGCCAGGCGCCAGCATCAAGCCGTTTACCGCCAGTGCGTCGGATGTTGCCCAAAAGATCTACAGGGCCGCAGAGGCGACACGGCCCAAACCTCGATATCTGGTCACACCCCAGACCTACGCTGCCGAATTCATCACCCGGTTTATTCCCCGGTCGATTCAGCGCATTCTGTTCAGCTAGTGTAAGCACACACCCCAAGCCAACCCTGTTCAAGGAGACCCAACATGGAAAATCGCAAAGTCCGGTGGGGCATCATAGGCACCGCCGAAATTGCCACCAAGGTCGTGGCCGGAATGCACGATGCGGAAAATGCCGACGTTGTTGCGGTGGCAAGTCGCTCCCTCGATCGGGCCCAGGCCTGGGCAGACGAGTACGATGTGCCGCAGGCTTTTGGCTCCTACGATGAACTTCTGGCGGATGAGAGTATCGACGCGGTTTACATCCCGGTCCCTACCGCCCTTCGCAACGAATGGATCAAGAAGGCCGCCCGCGCCGGCAAGCACGTGTACGCCGAGAAACCTCTGGCCGACGGCATTGAAGAGGCCATCGACGTCTGCAAGGAAAACGGCGTCCAGTTCATGGATGGAACCATGTGGCTGCACAGCAACCGCACGCAAGACATCGAGCAGCGCATTGCCAACGGCGATATTGGCGACGTGCGTCGAGTAACCAGTGCCTTCACCTTCAAAGCCCCAAACAAGGAATGGTATGAAGGCGGCAATGGTCGAACCGACAAGTCTCGCGAACCCATGGGCTGCTTTGGTGACCAGGGTTGGTACCCGATCAGCGCCACTATGTGGAGCTTCGGTTACGAACTGCCTGAACGCGTGCAGATGACCTTCGTCTCCAAAAACTCCATCGACACCATCGTCGCCTGTGGCGGCACCCTCTGGTTCTCTGATGGCCGAATGGCCACCTTTGATGCAGGCTGCGAGCTCGCTCACCGATCGCAGGTAGAAACGGTTGGCGACGCTGGCCTGATACGAATCGACGACCTGGTGGGTGGCCAGGGCAGAACTGGGAATTTCGCGGCCTACGGTGAACGCTTCACAGGCAGCACACGCTACATACTGGGGGATGCCGATGGCAAAGACACAGAGCAAGAGGTAGAGCCCTGTGACCACGTGGTGAAGCTGGTTGAGAAGTTCTCGAACATCATTCTGACTGGCGAGATAGACGATCAATGGCCCAAGCGCAGCTTGGCCTGTCATCGGGTGATGTCGGCGCTGTTCGAATCAGCGGAATCAAACGGCGCCGTTATCTCCTTGTAAGTGTTCTCAGGTCCCGCCGTTCTGGCGGCGGGCCTTTTTCACCCGCCGGGCCTGGCCCATTTCGTCCTTCAAGTAAGCCCCAATGGCCTTGAAAATACCCAGGTCCGGATCAGCTTTACCATCATCCGCCAGCCGGAAAATCTGCTGGTAGTACCACGCCTGGCCGCCCAACACGTTAATGACTTTAAGCGGCATCAGCGGACTCGCCGGCGAGAAAAACCCTCGTTGAGCCAGCTTGATGTGGTCTTCGTGGCAAACCGTCTTATCAATGCGCCCTTCAAGCAGATCCTTGGGGGTATCGGGATCCGTGCAGAGCGGCCGGCCAAGGCCAATCACGTCAGTTTCGCCATTGGCGACTGCCTCTTCCATAAACGCGCGCGTCCGGAATCCACCGGTGACCATCAGCGGGCAATCGCACACCTCGCGAATCGTCTGGGCGTAATCCAGGAAGTAAGCCTCCCGCTTGCGAGTGCTTTCCCGCATGGCCGGCCCATCGCTTGCCGTGTCGGCATCACCGCTGTAGCCAAGCAGCCGCGGCTGCTCATAAGTGCCGCCAGAAACCTCCAGCAGATCAATACCCTCCTCATTGAGCCAGCGCACCACGTTCACAGACTCATCGAGCGTAAAACCGCCCTTGCGGAAATCATCAGAATTCAGCTTTACCGCCAACGGAAACTCCGGGCCCACGGCGGCGCGTGTTGCCCGCACCACCTCAAGCAGGAAACGGGCGCGATTCTCCAGCGATCCACCCCAGCGATCGGTGCGCTGATTGGTGACCGGCGACAGAAAAGACGACAAAAGATACCCATGGGCCCCGTGCACCTGGACACCAGTGAAGCCAGCCTCTTTGGCGATCCGGGCCACATTGGCAAAGCGCTGGATAAAATCCAGGATCTCCGGCTCCGTAAGCGCCCGTGGGCGCGCATAGTTGCCCATCAGCGATAGCTGGACTTCCGACGGCCCCATTGGGCGCGTGGTCACGTAACGAGGCGACTGGCGACCGGCATGGGAAATCTGCATCCACAAATGGTTACCGTTACGGGTGCCCGCCTTGGCCCAGGCCCGCAATTGCGCCATACCCTCCGGCTCTCCTTCAGCCGGCGCCGGATCAATCGCCACGTTACCCGGGCGCTCCAGCACCCGGTGATCAATCATCACGTTGCCGGTAATCAGCAGCCCTGCCCCGCCATCGGACCAGCAACCGTAGAGAGTTTCATGGCGGTGGGTGGCGTGGAGCTGATCGTCTGCCAGTCCCTCGGTCATGGCGGCCTTGGCGATTCGGTTTGGCAGGACAGCTCCGCAGGGGAGCTTCAGAGGTTGGGCAAGCGGTGATTCGGGCATGGCATCATCCTGATGGTTTGAGTTCGTTGTTTTTAAATTTGGATCCAAGCTCTCATTGCGCCTGTTCGACGGGAATCAACACTTCGTTCCGTCTCAGAAACCAGGGCATGAACGGCGCGTTATAACGGGCCCATACCGGCGCTCCAGTCGCGATGTACCCCTTTTCATCAATCCACTTTTCCAGCCTGGATTTGTTCTTTTGGTAGCCTGATTCATTCCAAAACCCGGAGTATCGAATGGCCGCCATGGTCTGCTCCGGCACAGAACGTAAAGCAATCCGGTCGTCATTGGGTTTCGGTATGCTGTCCATCGTAAACGAACCGGGCATCATGAAACTAACAACCCATTGACCATCCACCTGGGTCTGCCCTACCGGGGCGGTCATGTCGATTTCCTGACCCTCAGCCACCTGGCCAACAGGCGCCGTCATGGCAATTTCCTGCTGGGATTGGTTATTGCCGGAAATGTATTTAAACAAACGACCAAAAGCTTCACTGCCCGCGTCCTCAAATTCCGTATCGACGACCGTCTCTGCAACAATCTGCGGCTCATACTGACGCACTTCCAGATTGTCTTCCTTCAGGAGTACTGTGTATTCCGCTTCTTCCGTCGCCATGGTGGTTGCCGATATAAACATTGAACACAGTGCGATGAATAACGCTGCCTTCCGCGAAAACGCCTCAGCAGGCATGTTCATAAGCCACTCCAGTAATCTGGTTTTTCGGGATAATCTATCTGTACGCTAACGTGGGCAAATGTGTTCCTATTCAACCCCATAATAGGATTGTGAAGAAAAACTACTTAACAGAATTTGGCAGTTACAGCTCAAGCTCTATTTTTTGCCCCCCTATAGAAACTGGGAAAAGCATGGACTGTTCAGCCGCTCGCAGACTTTGCTCCATCGTGATAGATTTCGGCGCTCACAACTGACGCAAAAGTTAAATGATCATGGACTCAAGAAATCGTCGATCGCAGGAGAATGGCTTCACATTAATCGAGCTAGTCGTTGTGATTGTTCTCCTCGGGGTGTTGGCAGCTTTTGCACTACCGCGATTTGCCAACCTGCAATCTTCGGCGAACATTGCCGCACTGGAGGGCGTTGGTGGCGCCATATTGTCGGCGGCCAATATAGTGAACACCAAAGCTAGAGTTCTCGGCCTTCAGAGCGAACCAAGCGCCACAATTGATCTTGATGGCGACGGAATTGACGATATAGAAATTCAGTATGGCTACCCATCCGCCAGTCGCGCCCCCAGCGGTTTCACTGATCCAAACAACCTCCTGAACAGTTTGCAAGGTGGCATCACTGATGACCTAGCCTGGGGAACGGATGCACCTCCTGCGTCTTATGTTGTGATTGCAACAGCTGAAGTACAAGGTTCATCGGGAGGAAAGGTAAATCGAAACGCCATAGAAAATACAAACTGCTACCTCCGATACGATACCGCTTCGTCTGCAGGCGCATCGCCCACGATAAGTTACGTTACGTCTGATTGTTAAACGAGGCCGTATCGGATGGCGGCTTCAACACCGAGGCCAAGCCGCGATTCGCTGCATCAATAGCGCCGGCGAGATATCCCGTAAACTCGCGCGACCACTCACTTCCGATTCCGGTTACTCGTTGACCCCAAACGCCTGAGCTCGGTGACAAGGCAGGCACCGGGTGATCGCCAGACGCCCTTTGATCCGCAACCGTCGCGGTGTAAGCCTCTTTAGCCCAGTCCTTGATAAATTCCGCCTCTGGCGTTGCCGCCTGCGAACCAAAGAGCCTTACAAACTGTTCGCCTCAAGCAGTCATAAGCTCTTTATCAGAGACACGGGAGCGTACGTCAGCAGGCACACCCAGGAAACCAAACACAGCCGCCTTCCCATCCGGAGTAGAGGCATCATGAATCTCAACCATTGGCCCAACGGCACTTCGAGCCTCCCCGGATAACCCTTGATCTCGCCAGAAAGGCCGATCGAACACCGCAATGTATTTTGCATGGGGAGCCATCCAGGTATCTGTCTCTCGCCACTGCCTTGCAAGCTCGTTCGGCAAGGCGGGCGAAAACGTAAGCTGAGATTCAGCTAATCGCGGCGGCATGGCCAACAGCACATGTTCTGCGAAGTGGCTAAAGGTTTCTCCGCTCGCATTTACGCTCACTAGCTAGATATGTGATTCTGACATGCGCAGGTGGCGGACCGCCTGGCCCGTCACCACCCGCGCTGAATCAATCCGCCCGTATAACGCATCAATCAATGAATACATGCCGCCGGCGATTCGCATAGAGGGCGGAGAATTGACATACCCACGTGTTCGCTGAGGAGCCTGATTAGCTGAACGCTCCAGGAGCATATCGCCGGTTTCAAATTGCTGGAAGGTCTCCAGTTCGAGCTCGTCTACCAGCCTCCCCATATCAGTCTGGAATGCCGGCCAGAACCACGCGGGCCCTAGATCGAAGCCCTCGACACCTGACTTATCGGATTTGCCAGCGGAGTGGGCCGTAGAAGCAATCCGCCCACCAAGAATCTCCCGGGCCTCTAGAACGACATAGTCTTTGATGCCCTTCTTCTCAAGTGAATAAGCGGCGTATAGACCCGCCAGGCCGGCGCCAACGATGGCGATGCGCACGTTTTGCATGAATGAACTTCCCGCGATGATCGTGTTGTCTCGGTGATATACGGTTCTAAACGCCTAACCATTCAGCCAGCTGAAGATTCGTCTTAAGCCTCAATCGCTGCTGAAGCATCCCCTCAAACACACCTTCCAGGGTTCGCTCCTGCCCCAGCAATGGCAGCGAGGCCTCAGCCTCTGAGAAGAACTGCTCCTCACGAGGAGTGCCCACGATGGCTTGTTCCCACCAGTTCACTACTCGAGGGTGCGCCTCTTTGAGCAGCAAGTCCCCGGGCAGCTTTTCGGACTTCGAAGCATTCGCCGTGTGAGTCGATGGCATCAGATTCCAGAGATCGTTGTTGTTCCATCGCGACCACGGAAAACAGTGGTCAACGTCAAATCGCTTCGCTTTGAGATTCTGGGCTGTCCACACGCACTCCACCCTGCCAGTCTCAAGCTGCTGGTTAATCATTTGCCGGACAGCTGTCGTGTCGCGCCGACCTTCAACCCACTGCAATCCACGATGATATTCATCCATGGAATAACGCAGATCCCAGCTACCCATCAAATCAATCCATTCATTAACAATCGCTGGCTCAATCCAGCACGCATAGCGACTGAATGCATCCCAGAGAAATGAAGGAACACGGAAGGTGCCGAACCGGGAAAGCGTTGCTTTGTCCAAGCGCACAGATGCCTTCCTGATAGTGATCCTGGCCGAACCGCCCTCGAAGATCGGACGGTTACTGCCAGGCCAAGTCGTGAAATGTGCGGGATTCTTGAGAATGGTCGCGCAAGCATCCCGGATCGCGCGCAGGACCACCGGAGCAACATCCGCCGACAGCGACATACCCACTCTGAAATCCAGAGGCGTGAAACCCTGCAGCTTGAAGAAATCCTCCGTGGCAAAGCCATAGCCACGACTACCTGGCGCTTGCCTAAGTTGATGCCGGAGAACCAGGGGGTGATAAAGCATAATCCAGAACAACCCGACCGCCCCAAGCGGAATATCCACCCAGTCATCGGTACGTTTAAGCGCCAAGCCGGGCGCACCGTCAGCAATCCGGACAAGGGTTCGCAGCAAACCCAATTTGTAAGTCGAAGACTTATTATCATTAACGATGATGTGGCGGACTGTCGGCAATGCGCCTGTGCCGTCGTCCGCCAACCGAAAAGCCAGTGTCTCCCAGGATACTTCGTCCCTCTGGAGCTCATCTTTCTTGCGCCCGACCGGCATCGGAAGCGGGATCAGTGCCCGACGTTTGGCAAAACCCTCCAGCTCCTCCCTGCTGACATCATAGAAAACGCGTTCGCCATCGCCCGGCCCATGCCGAAGCGTAATCACCAACATGCCACCGGGTGCCAAAAGCTCAGTCAGAATTCGAAAAGCACGTTCACGATCGGAGGGTGGGATATGCATCCAGACGGCGGAAACAAGAATCAGATCGAAACGATAGCTCAACTTCCGGATCTTACCAAGATCGGGCAATTGATCGTCGACCCAGTGAATGCTCTGATTGCGAGTAGCGCGCTGACCCAACTCTCGCAAGCCAGCTGCGGGCTCTACCGCGACAACGTCCCAGCCCCGTGCTGCAAGGGCGCTGGCATCGCGACCGCTGCCTGCGCCGACATCTAGAGCAAGGCCTGCTTTATCGCCAAGGAAGGAGAGCCAGTCTTGGTGAACCTGTTCGAAGGTCAGGGACTGGTATTGGGTGAAGAAGTTTTGGGCGTTTTTGTTGTAGGGACCGTAACTCATG
>NZGD01000122.1 GCA_002690925.1 Rhodopirellula sp. | reverse complement strand
TGAGTCCGAATATATAAAGAGGACAATCTTATCTTTAAGGAATAGTCACTATCCGAAAGATAAGTACGAAATAATTGTCGTCGACAACGGATCATCAGATGATACCTATGAAATTTCAACAGTCCTCGCTGACAAAGTATTGCGGCTCATCGAAGGAAATGTAGGAGCTGTAAGAAACTTCGGAGCTCGAAATTCAAAAGGCGAAATATTAGCATTCATTGATGCAGACTGCCTAATCGAAAACAATTGGTTAGATAACATCAATGAATTAATAAAAAACAACGCGAACGCGATATTCGGTGGCACATGTACTCTTTCCGACGAAAGTAACTGGATTGAGCATTACTGGCTTTTAGGTGACGCAAACAAACGACAGCGAGACTTAGTTGGTGCGAGCATTGCGTTAAGAAAAGCGTTGTTTTTCGACCTTGGTGGTTTCAGTGAAACACTGACTTCAGGAGAAGACACAGAGTTTTCTGTTCGGGCAAGATCTAGAAATATCAATATCGAAATCAATCCACTGCTATCCGTAGTCCATATGGGGAATGCAAAGACCACAATGAGTTTTTTTAAGCGGCAAATGTGGCATTCAGAAAACTATTTTTTAGATCTACCGGCAAGTCTCAGAGATCCGACCTTCATCCTTTGTGTAATTGCCTCGGTTTCCTTGGCTGGAGCTATAATTTACGCAGCCGATAGGTCGTATCATTCGCTTTTGTTTCTCGGTATTTTCTTCTCGATAGTACTAATATTTTCAATTAAAAGAATGTATTATGCTAATACTCTACCCAAAAAATTAACTGGGTTTCTAAGAGTTTATTGGCTCGACTTAATATACGTTACAGCGAGAATCGTAGGTGGCATAAAATCTGCCTTTCTCGCGATTACACGGAAAAACTAATCATTTCCTTATATAAACCGCAAGGATATTGTTCTCAAAATATCTCATGCCCAAATGTTTACAAAACCTCCACATATACATTTCCATGAGGTTCAGGAATTTATATTCTATAGTGGCTGAAACATCATCTAAATAACGAAACAGGGCCGGCTTAAACTGCCCACCATCGACAAAGAGCGAATCTAACTCTCGTTTCGAGTTCATCTTGTAAGCAACTGGAAACGTATCCTTTTCTTGTCCCCCCCAAAAAATTTTTTTAATCTTATGATGCCAAGAAAAAGGCGTTAATCGCGTAATGATGGGAATCGGTGAATGTTTGTTGATAGTGTAGATCACCACCAACCCACCAGGCTCGACACATTCTTCAAGCTTTTTAACTACTGCGTCCGGGGCTTCGACATGCTCTGCGACCATTCTGAATGTCGCTAAATTAAACTTCTTCTCGACCTGAAACTCCTCAAACATGGAGCATATCTTCTGATGAGCATAAGGGTTCTCAAAAACATTTCGACTTGGATCAACCGATGTCAGTGATTCGCAGCGCCCAGCCAACTCGGCAGAGAGTGCTTCGTTATGCGGCAAAATCGCCCTTCCTCCACCGACATCCACCCATCGAGTGTGATCGGTAACTATACTATCAAGAAAGCATTCGTAGACATCTCCTGCTAGAGAGTATCCAAAATCCCAACGGCGCCCGGGAGACCAACCCATCGAAGCCCTTTTTCCATATTTTGCATTTGCATGATCCCGAAGCGCCTGGCTACTAACGAATTCGATTAAATCCATTTACAAACATTCCTTTCGAAAACTTAAGGACAATACAGGGCTAATCACTGATCGACAGTTACGGAAGTAGGTGGATTTGGCGCCGCTTTTTTGGCTCCAGAATTACCAGCCAAGATTTCGGTAGATACCACCAAATCATCCACTGAGTACCATTCCTCTCTTCGATCCTCATTAGAATATCCACCATCTACCCAATAATCGTTGCCACCAATTCCGATAGCATTCCACTTAACCATCTTATTCTCAGCGTTTTCAGCGACCCACTCAACTTTGTTGGTCTCAAGCACAAGGTTATCGTCAATCCATTGTTTAAACTCGCCATCCTTCGCTCCCGGAGCTGAATTCATCTTTACAAAGAACGCGACCTTGGTCCAAGTTCCTCCCCGACCGAAAACCTGCTCATGGGAGATTGTGCCAGAATTGGGCAGCGTCGTGCCTGTTGTTTTGTCTTGTAATGTTGCGTCACCCGAGTAGGTCGATCCCACTAGATCCGACGTGAAATTGGCTGACATATCGCCTAGTCCATTCAGACCTCGAGGAAGATCGCCTATGTTCTCCGACGTCATTTGGTAATTGTCCCCGTGCGGGCCTCCTCGAAAGCTAAGTTTGTTTCGCACGCCATAAGTTGAACTGTACGAATAGTCCCACAAGAAGAGCGGCCCTTGGGCACCACCCGCAAACGCCTGCCAAAAGTCTTTGCTTTCATCCCAACTAAAGACTCGGAAAACTTTTGAGTGGCCGTTACTGTGAGTCCAATTTGGGTCAAAGGAAACCCAGAACTCGACGTAAAGCTGATCATATCCTCCGCCAAACTTATCCAGATGGATCCCGAGAGCAGAATTGGACTTCCACTCGTTCGTGAAGTTGGGATTTATGTGGTGTTCACGCCAATTGACTGATGACTTTCCCGTTCCCCCTCTCGCTTTATCAGAGTTATCCGACAAGATCTCAAGCGATGGATGTCCGGCGGGCGGGTCATAGTAACCACCCTGATAGACGGTATCCCACTGACCTGGCAGAACATCACCGAACCAAATGGCCTGATATGCCTTGTCCGAATACATCGTGCTAGTCCAATCCTGGAGATTATCAAAACTCTCTTGAAACACGATATCAGCTTGTAAAACCGGCGAACCCAACGCCAGCACAAACCCTAATTGGAAATGCAAACCGTGACGAATATTCATTACCTACCCCCATCAGATATCATATAAGCAAATGCTCTAACGCATGGAGAGAAGTCATGGTCATCGCTATTTTACTGTTTAGACACTCGCTCCCGAACTTCTCCCATATCCTTGGATCATTCTCGCACGCCCGCGTAAAGAAGGACCAATGAACTTGTGCACATATTTACTCTCTTTCCACATAGAGCCGCGAACCAACCACTGTGTCCCTTCGGTTCTTCATCAATTGTTACATACTGTAGATCTGGTGACATCTTAAGATAGGAGTCGTACAGTCAAAGCTTTTTTGCCTCCAGTTCCACATTGCCCGGCACCCTCTCCCATCTCGCATCTCGCTATTGGTATTTTATAGACCTTTGGTCATTATAGCAGGGCCAGCAATCCCGAGAGCTGTTTTTGCCGGCGCTAGTGACTTGACAAATGTATGGAGGCGTTTTTCTCGAATTGAAGCCGAATCCTGCGTCATTGGAGGTGAACAGGACTCTAGAAAACGCGGAGCAGTTACGGCATTCGTGTCGCTGGTCATTTAATTTTGAGGCTACAGGCATCGTAAACTGTAAACGTTTTGAAACTGAGGAGATGCCAAGCAGATTCATTATGGTAACCTTAAGCGCGAAGTGCACTCGGGCACATCCATCCTCGTCAACTGGCAACGGAATATGTCGACACCAGCATCAGATTTGACAAATAAACGCCTTCTATTTGTCGCTTATTTTTTTCCTCCTACAGATAGCACCGGCGTTCCGGGTTGCATGCGTACATTAAAGTTTGTCCGAAATATGGATATTGGGGAAGCGCACGTTCTTACCGTATCTAATACGCTATCCGTAACTGATGATGCGCTGAAGCACCTATCTCTCCCGGTCAACGGAGAGAAGATACATCGTATAAAGAGTCTGGATATTTTCCGATTTCTCTTGATCCTACGTAGAAAGCTTCGTTCGCTCGTTGGCATAGGGGATAAAGGTCAAGCCGAAAAGCGAGTCCACTCTGTCCTGAAGACGGCGACTAATGACGGAGGACAAAAAGGGAAAGGCAGGCTTCAGAAATTCAAAGATTTTATATATGACGCCTGCTACTTTCCGGACCAAGCCGGGCCCTGGATAATCCCTGCTGCAATACGTGGCACTAAAATTGTAAGGCAACATAGGATTGACGCGATCTTTGCAACGGGCTCGCCGTGGTCCGGTTTGATAACGGGCTATCTCATAAGCAGGTCGACCTCACGCCCTCTAATCGTGGACTTTCGCGACCCGTGGATGAACAATCCCTTCCATCAATCGAAAGGAAGATTACTCGATAACTGGAGTGCGCGGCTCGAACGGCGCGTTGTAAGGCATGCGTCAGCCGTTTCCCTCAACACAGACCCCCTCCGCACTGAGTTTATCCATCGGTATCCGGATGAACCAGAGAACAAATTTTTTGTCATGCCCAATGGGTTTGATGCAAGCGAATTTCAGGACGTCGTTGCAGACCCGAGGCCAACTGATCAGCGCTCGCTCTTGCTATGTCATGCCGGTTTCCTTTATGGCGTTCGCGATCCCTCCGTATTGCTAGAAGCAATCAGAGCAGCAAATAGGCAATTGGCAGATTCGGGCAAGCGGATCGTTTTCCGACAGATCGGCGACGTGAATCTTGGTTACGACCTCAAAAAGCGTTTTGCCGACCTGCTTGAAGATGGCAGCTTGATTCTGGAACCAGCCAGACCATACAAGGAGTGCCTCAGAGCGCTTGCGTCAGCCGATCTGGTCGTCAATGTCCAACCAGGGACACGCACTCAGATTCCTTCCAAACTCTATGATTACCTGGCCATCAACAAGCCGATTATCAATATAACCTCTCCAGACGGGGCCTTAGGCACCCTAGTTATCGATAAAAAGCTTGGAGATTTGGTAAGTTTTGAGGAGAAAAAGCAATTAACCGAACTCCTGAAAGCATATGCCCATGACGAAAATCTGAGTTCATTCTCAGGCTATGAAAACCGAGATGAGTTCGAAATCTCGCACATCGCCCAAACTTTGGCCCAACGCCTCCAAGAGTGCGTGGATGGCCCCTAAACCACTCGGGCGTGCCAAAGTCGCACGCCCGAGCCTTCACTACTGAATGCTGTATTGAACGGTATTCGATGGAGGGCTTAATAGTCCATTCTGGTCCCTCGTCTGGAGGTTGAAGTACCAGACGCCCGCGCTCAGTCCCTCGAAGCTATAGGTAGTTTCATCACTTGATACCGTCACGGTTTGATCAAGCGAAGACTGGTTTTGCCCATAGTTAATCTGATACGACTGAATCTCGCTCAGGGAGATTGATGTACCATCAAGCCGGGTTCCGGGCGCTGTCCAACTGATGGTCACGACAGGGGCTGGCGTCGGATCGGGATCGGGCTCCGGAGCAGACGGCTCACCCGTTGTCGAATCGACACTTCCAGCGATGCTCCCTTCCCATATCGCCGTATCGCTGGGATTGCGAGGACTTACGCCACTTTCGAATGCACTTAGGACCGTGACCCCTTGGGTGTTCAATATTTGTCCGGCATCATCAGCCCAGGGATCAGAGCCGTACTCCATCTCCCACACATCAGGAATCGAGTCCCCGTCTGAATCCAAAGACACCTCAGCGTCAATCGGCGTTACCTGGAAGATATCGGAAGGGTTAACAGTTTGACCGTTGCTCATGTCCATAACCTGTAGCACGATACTCGCCCCCCCGTAGCCTTCATTGTATTCCAGAACCACGGGATATTTCTCCCCAGCCGACAGGTTTTTTTGCGCGCGATAGGTCGTGGAATTGAGTCCTGTCCACGCATCTATAATCAAGTCACCACCAACGTAAAGTCTCGCACCATCATCGCGACTTATACGGAATTCATAATTCCGCTGCCCTGAATCAAATGCTGGAACTAGAGAAGTGTACCAACGAACGCTAAATCGATCGTTTGGAAGGTTCCCACCGGGTGAGCCACCGCCCCAGCTATTGGTTGGGCTGGAATCCAGCCGTGAAAAATCGAACGTATCGAAGTTCCTTCCTGAAAAGTACTGGCCAACCAGACCCTGAGTATAAGGCACATCTACCGGGGCCTCTGGCTCAACGGGCTTATCGTCAGAGTTACTCGGATCCGTTCCTTCGTTGTATTCACGAAGGTTGGAGTAGCCGTCTCCGTCCGAGTCCCTTTCGGCGTCCAACGGATCCGATGGATCAAGACCGTAGGCAAATTCTGCTCCGTCGGGTATGGAGTCGCCATCTGTGTCCGCGGATGTGGGGTCTATCCACAGCTGGTATTCGTCCGCGGTTGTTAGCAGATCATTGTCGGGGTCGGCGTTCGCATCCTCCGGATCGGCCGGATTGAGGCCTGCCTGCACCTCCCAGTTGTCATAAAGGCCATCCTGATCTTCATCCAGCGGAGGGTATGCATCGTTGAAAGGCAGGCTCTGCTCCCCGTCAAAAAAGCCCACACGGTATCCTGCTGAAAAACCCCGTTTGGCGTCTGCCGTATCCGGATACAACTGGCTTTCCTGTCGCGGTGAGTAAAGGTACTGGGATTCAATAACGGATCTTCCAAAACCCGGCCCCTCCCAAGCCACGCTGAAATGATCACCTCCACCGCCTTCTTTGTGCCTTAGTTCAAAATAGTAACGTTTGCCTGCCGTCAGCTCCTGAACCGCGGACACCTGGGAACTGTACTTTGAGTAATCACCCGCTGGTGTCCATCCGGTAACAGAGGCGATAACTCTGGCATCCGACGCATTCTGGCCCGGACTCAACAAGAACTGCGTTTCATCATCTCCAGACACATAGAACTTATACAGTCCACTCGTTGGGGCCTCGATGAAACCACGAACGAGGCTGCCATAGTTGTCTGCACGATTGGGGGTAACCGACAGGCGAGTTAGTTCCAGGACTTGATCCGGGTTATCGGGGTAGCGGGCAAGACTGGTGAGCTGAGCTATTGCGTTCCCAGACACTCCGTCAAAGTAACGGAGCTCGGCCCAACCGGCCTCGCTGGTCTCTGGGAGGGCTGCAGTTGGGGGTAAAGAATCAACACTTCTCATGTTCCAGGACTGACATCCTGAAAGAAAAAGAGCAGTCAAGGTTAACGGAACAAGCTTTCCAGTTGCCATGGCAGACTCCAGAACCTGAGGAAGGAGTGTTTAGTCTCAACTAGTCAGTATCGTCACCAGTACGGAATCACGCCATGCAATGGATGTAATGATTGGCAATTAAAAAACCACACAAAGAGGGAGAGGTTCTAACGCGCCCCCGATCGCAATTTGTTGAGGCACCACACCCATCCGTTAACAACCTCATTTCTAAGGGGGTGTTTGATAAGAAAAACGCTGCTCACCCAGATCGGGGGTAAAAGGCAAGCCACAGCCAAGACGGGAATGGCGGTTCCATCAAACCATTGTCTTCCAACCCCATAGATCCCCCAAGCGGAAGCCCAACACACGACAGTGATCACAGCATTACCTATCCATGCATGGAAGAACGCGATGATCTCAAGATTAAGGAAGCTGCCCAGCAGAATGGTTGTGAAGACGAAATCAAGAAAACCCACAACCGCAAAGCTTCCCGCGACGTAAACCAGGCCGTGAGGATAGGCTGTTGCGATCCCAACACAATACAGGACAAACATCACTCCTTCTTTTAAAACCATCAGCCGTTCCTTTCCTCGAGCCACAAGAAGGTCGCTCGAAAACCAGTGAACGGTTCGGAACATGGCCCAATAGGCCAACATGGTCGCAAACGGAGCTGCTGCGTCCCACTGATCTCCAAAAAAAAGACGGATGACAGGGAGGCTGACAACACTCGCTACGGCAAGAACTGGCCAAACGAACCCACCAAGCAATACTGTGGCACCAATGTACGCCAGGTTAACGTCTTTACCGGTCCGCTGTACTTCAGACAAGAACGGCAGAACTACTGGTTTTACCCCCATGAGGAGAATTTGCGACATAAATTCAATGAACCCAAGGCCTCGGGAGAACAGACCAACTTGAGCCGTTGTCCCCAGCTTACCAATGATCATATCCGGGGCTGTGACCACACCCCGCCGGAAGAAACCAGCAAGGGAGTTGTAGATTCCAAAGCTCGCTATCGGCTTCAGGTTGCTGAAGGACGGCTTCCAACGGATACGGGCCGGCATCAGAATTAAAATGATCAGAAATTCTACGACAACAGAAAACGTGTAACCCCACGCCAACGCGTAATAGGTGTAGCCCATGTGAATGAGCACAACGGTAGAAATCAGGTTTGAAAGCGACGTACCCACGCGAATGAAGAAGAGCTCGCGGAACCTGAATTCTCTAGTTAATATCGCTGCGGGTATGCTGATGAAGGGCGCAAGAAAAAAGCTGACCGACAGGATTGTGAAAATTGTTGCAACCGGCGGCAAGTCGTAAAGCTCCGAAACTGGAATCGCGGAAAGCCAAATCCCGATACCCATACCCCAGGAGATCAGCATGGTAAGGCCAAGAGCCGCCCTGACCTTCTCCTCGGTCATCTCGGATTCCCTGACCAGATACATCCCTGCGCCCAACAGGCGGAATTCGCTCATCACCATTACAATAGCGCTGGCAATCGCAAATGTGCCTATCTGGTCTGGCGTTAGAAGGCGCGCCACAATCATGGCGGACGCCAAGCCTATGAGCATCCCTCCGTAACGGGTGAGGAATGAAAACAACAATGCGCGGCGAACTTGGGACATAATTGGATCAGTTGCCTCTGCACTGGTGGTAGATGGTTAGATACTGGTTTGTCATCTGACCTATCGAATAATATCCATTGAAACGTTCTCTGGACGTCCTAGAGCAAGCCTGCCAAAGGCCTGGGTTCTCAAGGAGTCTTAAAATCGCCGACAAAAATGCCTCTTTGTTGTTGTTCTCGGTCAGAAACCCCGTCTGGCCATCAACGACAATTTCAGGATTCCCCCCGACTTTAGTCGCAACGGCGGGAATCCCGAGACTCATGGCTTCCAGCAGAGTCATTGACGTACCTTCCGTGAAAGAGGACAGCAAGAATACGTTCATCAAGCCCAAATACTGAGCGGGTCTGTTAATAAATCCAGTAAACCTGACCGATTCTGCAATATTCAGGGCGGCTACCCTCTTTTCCAGCGCCGACCTCTCGGGCCCGTCGCCGACCATTAGAAGAACGGCCGTAGGGTAGGTTTCCAACAACTTTGCAAAAGCATCGATCATCAGTCTCTGATTTTTAACTTGATCAAGTCGGGAAACCGTACCCAGGACTGGTGCTTCTTCTGAAATGCCCAGTTTAGTGCGTATCTTTGATACCTGTTCCTCGTCCCGTTCGAGGGGATCGATACCGTTATAGATCACTTTAATTTTTGCTTTAGGGATGAACTCGTATCGGGAAAGCGCCTCTCGAGTGGCTCCTGAGATAGCGATGATTGCAGGCGTCATCAGTGCCATCAACGGATTGATCATGAGGGCCTTATACCGGTACCTGTCCGGAAAAAACCGTCCGTGTTCAGTGAAGACTACCTTGGAGCCAGTACCAAACGACGCCAGCCACCCGTAAACATAGGGCGTGTACTGATGGCAGTGAACGATATCGAACCGTCCCTGCTGAATCCGTTTTCTCAGCGCTTTGACCAATGCCAGATCAAAGCCTGGCTGGCGATTCAGGCAAAACACCGGCAAACCTTCATTCTCCAGGGCCTGACCGATCTCCCCAACAAAACTATCGATGCACGCGATCTGATGTTGGACTTTGCTGGATCTGGAGTGCCTCACCAGCTGATTGATCACTTGTTCAGTGCCACCTATGGCCATATTGAAGGTGACATGAAGCACGTTGATTGAGGGCTCTGTCATCTTATGAAATCTTTGTAGTGCTTATACCAGAGGGCGAAGACCACCATGCTCCAGAGCTCCTGGGTGAAACGGTTATCTCCTGAAAGGTGTGCTTGCCAGAGTGCCCTTACCTGCTCCATTCTGAAATAAAGGGCCAAACCACTATCGGCTCCCGTCAAAAGCGGTTCAGCAATAGAACGAATCTCCGATCTCAACCATTGGGCGAGCGGCACCGAGAAGCCCATTTTCTGTCGGTAAAGTATGTCTTCATCGAGTAACTCAGAGAAACATTCCTTGAGAATGTGCTTCTTGCTCTTGCCTTTCAGCTTCAGCGCAGACGGAATGCCAGCGGCGTACTCCACAACCCGGTAATCAAGGAGCGGGGCACGGGTTTCCAGAGAGTTCGCCATGCTCATTCGATCAACCTTCACCAGAATGTCCCCTGGTAAATAAGTCTTGATATCCGTGTAGAGAATGCGGGAAAGATGGTCTTCCGCAGGTGCCTCCTGATAGTGAAGCCGGGTACTGTCCGCAGGGTCGTACTCATGGGTTAACGCGGCAAACTCAGGGGAGACAACGCTTTCCCATACCATGGGATTGAAAAAGCAATTGCTCGTAAAGAATCCGCGATCCGGATCGAGTGCTACGGCCCCAAGGAGCGACGACGCCTTTTTGCCCAGCGGGCCCGGGACATGGCCTGCCAGTCGCGATAGCCCAGGAAAGAGTGAATGTCTCAGAGTCGAGGGGAACAAAGACCGGACTCGGTTTTCAATGGCATCTGTCCGATACTTGGAGTAACCCGCAAAATTCTCATCGCCGCCGTCACCTGCGAGCGCGACGGTAACCTGGGTGCGGGCGAGTTGTGAAACGAAAAACGTGGGCACAAAGGAAGGATCGGCAAAGGGTTCATCAAAGAATCGGCTGATACCAACGAGGTTATCCGCTACCGTCTCCTTGACGGTGAATACGTGATGGTCTGTCTGGAACTGCTTGGCGACACGATCGGCGTATTTCACTTCATCGAACTTTTCGTCATCAAATCCGATCGTGCAGGTGGTAACCGGCTGAGAAGACCGACCAGCCATCAGACCGACAACAGCGCTGGAGTCGATTCCACCGCTCAAGAAAGCGCCCAAGGGAACGTCACTGATCATTCTGAGGCGAACCGCGTCGTCAATGACATCGTAAAGTCCGGCCTTTATGTCACTCACCGTCCGCCCGTCTACAGGCCTGAAGGAGAGATCCCAGTATTTCCTCACTGAAATACGGCCGTCACAGACTTCCATACAATGCCCGGGAGGTAGTTTGTGGACGTTTGCATAGATCGTTTTGGGGTCGGGAATATACTGATAGGCAAAAAAGTCCTTGATCGCATCCGGCCTCAGTGCTGGGCGCACAACGGGCGTGGCGAATAGCGCTTTGATTTCAGAGGCAAAGAGGAACTGCCCATCCGTGTCGGTGTAGTAGAGAGGCTTCTTCCCAAGTCGATCGCGACCAATGAACAGTGACTTGGCCCTGGTATCCCAGATGGCGAATGCGAACATTCCGTTCAGTTCCCCGAGACAGGATTCGCCATGCTTCGCATAGAGAGCGAGGAGCACTTCCGTATCTGTTTGAGTTTTGAACGAAACACCGTCTTGCTCTAAAGCTGTGCGGAGCGAGCGGAAATTATAGATTTCGCCATTGAAAACGATTATGTACCGCCCGCACGACGACACCATCGGCTGGTTACCGGCGGCTGATAAATCCAGGATGCTCAGGCGCTGATGAACAAGAGCGATGTCCTGATCAATATGGACGCCGTTTGCATCAGGCCCTCGGTGAACGATTGCCTGGCCCATCCGTTCGACCCATAGGTGGTGGTTTTCTCGATCCGGCAACGTACTGGTGCGCAAAAATCCTGCGATGCCACACATGATTAATCGGGCTCCCTGTTTACCGCTGCATTGCGAGGGGACATAAGCTGCTGAAAGAGTTCAAGATACTCGTCAGCCATTCGCCGCGCCGAATAAGCCTCTTCGACTCGGGCCCTCGCATTAGCAATCAACCTGGCTTTCAAGTCCGGGTCACCAAGCAGCTCTTTACATGCTTCAACTAACGCGCCGACATCACCGTGCGGTACCAATAACCCTGTGACCCTATCCTCAACCAGTTGATTTACGCCAGGAATATCATAGGCAACGACCGGAACACCGACCGCCATCGACTCCATCAGGCACCTGGGAATCCCCTCAAGCGACGAGGTCATCACGAACATGTCAAACGTCGAAAGCAGCTCCAGACGGTCTTCCCGGAAACCCAAGAACCTTACGGCCTGTCCCGATTTCATCGTGGTGCACTTCTCTTCCAGTTCCGGGCGTTGCCTCCCCTCGCCTATAAGCTGAAGCTCCAGTCCAGGACGAAACTCGTGTAGCCGGTCAAATGCGTTCAATAGATCCAACAACCCCTTGCGAGGAATCAGCTGCCCAATAAAACCGATTGATCGCCCCCCCGATTCTGCTTTTTCGTGGTCGTTAAGGTTTGCAAGTGTGGCGTCTACGTCCTTGAGATCGACGCCGTTACGAATAAAGTGAATTTTCGATGACGGCACCTTGAAGATGTGCATATCCTCGACCAATTCCTCAGATAAGGGCGCAACAGCGTCAAAGTACCTGAGGATGGACGTTCCAAGCCGGATAAACATTTTGAGTTTGAAGCCGACGTTCCCGGAGAATCCGTGGGGTGTACTCACACAACGAATGCCCGCGATTCGGCCCGCGATCAAGCCCAGAATATCGGATTTGTAACCATGGGTTAGAATGACATCGATTTCCCGTTCCCGAATAACGTTCACCAGTGCCTTAACGCTTCTGACATCAAATCGACCAGCCATGTCAATGTAATGGACCTGGCCGGCC
>NZGD01000121.1 GCA_002690925.1 Rhodopirellula sp. | reverse complement strand
TCATTAGGTTTCACTGATCGGCAGGTTTCACTGGTCGCCAAGCAATTGCTTTCATTGTTCTCGCCTCGACGACATCGACCGATCACGATCCATGGATCTGGTAGAACGCGGATCAAAAACGTTACTTGATCCGGGGTGCCGAAAATCGCCCTCTGCATAAAAACGCTCAGCCCCTATAATCCCCATCTTCACGGGTAGAGCCGCTGATGATCTGACGTCAATGCGATGCGTTGCTAGCATTTCCATGGTCAGATTCACGCCTCTACTTAAAGAATTCCAACCTGCGATCCACTCTCTATCAGACGACAAAGATGAGCACCGCGACTGCAAGCCAAAACGACTCTGACGCGTCGACCAACAAGCCCACGATTCGCGTTTACAACACGCTGAGCAAGACCAAGGAACCGTTCGAACCGCTTCACCCCCCCAAGGTTGGCATCTACCTTTGTGGCCCAACCGTTTACGCGGAGTCACATATAGGACACATGGTTGGTCCCGTGATCTTCGACACGATCAAGCGTTACCTGCGTTACAGCGGATATGACGTGACGTGGGTGGTGAACATCACGGACGTTGATGACAAGCTGATCGCCAAGAGCAGAGAACGCAATCTACCCATGAGCCAGATTGCCTGCGAGATGACGGCAGATTATTTATCAAATCTGCGTGAACTGGGCGTCAATCAAATCGATTATTTGCCACGAGCAACTGATCATATGCCTCAAATCATCTCCTTCATCAAGGCACTGGAAGAAAAGGACTATGCCTACGCGGTAGATGGTGATGTTTTCTTCGATGTCGCCAAAGACAGCAATTATGGTCAGTTATCCAATCGAAGCATGGAGTCGCAACAAGGTGAAGGGGGCGAAGCTGCCGCCAAGAAACGCTCACCCGGCGATTTTGCTCTTTGGAAGAGTGCAAAGGATGATTCGATTGCTTGGGAAAGTCCTTGGGGCCCCGGACGTCCGGGGTGGCACATCGAATGCTCGGCAATGAGCCATGAAATACTGGGGAACACATTTGATATTCACGGCGGGGGACTGGATCTCATGTTCCCTCACCATGAGAACGAACTCGCACAAAGCGGTTGCTGCCATGATGCCCCGATGGTTAAGTACTGGATGCATAATGGCTTGATGCGAGCTGGTGAGAAGGGAAAAATTGGTGGCAAGAGTGACCGTGAAGAATCAACGGAAGAGGCGTCAGCCGGCAAAATCAGTCGTAGCAAGGGAGACGGCGGACTCTCAACGGTAATTCGGAGACACACGGGTGAAAGGATTCGATTCTTTCTTTTGAGAACTCATTACCGATCTACCATTGTCTACAACGAAGATGGTTTGCAAGAAGCCGGTACATCCCTGGAAGGTTTCTATCGCTTCTTTGATCGTTTCAACGAGATAACTTCGCTTCAGGAAAGCGCGCAGCATCCGGGCCAATATTTCTATGACCTGCCGCTGGGTACCTGTCGAACTGACGGCGAATTTGAGCCCGGAGAAGACACCCTGCTGCAGGAAATGCATGCGGCACGTGAGAAGTTCCTCTCCTCAATGGATGACGACTTCAACACTGGTGCAGCCATCAGCGTATTGTTCGATTCACTTCGTGCATTGAACCGACATATTGATCAACACGAATTGGGACCGGCTGCCGAACTGAATGCACCTGCAGTTGTGTCGTTGATCAAAGCAGCTGCTGTGATTCGCGAATTGACCAGTGTATTGGGAATTTTTCTGAAGCCAGCAGTTGGTGGAAGTGGTGGAGACGAAGCAGACACTGACTTACTCGACGGCGTGGTCAACCTTTTGATCGATCTTCGCAAAGAGGCTCGAGAACGTAAGGACTACGCGACGGGCGATGCGATCCGTGATCGCTTGACGGATTTGGGCGTTGCCCTGCTGGACAAGAAAGAAGGCACAAGCTGGGAACGCAGCTCGTGACCTCCGGTTCTGCCACACGCCGTCTTTTAGGAGTAGATCCTGGCTTGAACACCACTGGTTATGGTGTGATTGAAGTCGGAACGGGAAGTGGTTCGATCCCGCTGCCGGGAAAAATCAGATTGATCGAAGCTGGCATCATCCGCAGTAAACCCAAGGAAAGCATTGAAGCCCGACTGCGCGAAATCCACAGCGGTTTGCGTGAAGTCATTGAAGCGCACGAACCTGATGTAATGGCGTTGGAACAGCTGTTCTCCCACTACGAACGCCCGCGGACCGCAATCCTGATGGGGCATGCACGAGGCGTGATCTGTCTTGCGGCGGCACAATCCAACATCAATGTGCTTCACTTTGAACCCACTCGCGTGAAAAAAGTCATGACCGGTAATGGTCACGCGCCGAAACACCAGATTCAGTTAGCCGTCAAAATTCAATTGGGTCTGGCAAGCCTGCCCGAACCGGCAGACGTTGCCGACGCCCTCGCGATCGCATTGTGCGGCTACCACCTCGGAGACGGGACATCCATGTCCGCTCTTACCAAATCTTCTTGATCTTCGATTTTTCATTTTCAAACGTGGTTTTGCCTCATCTTCCCGCTTTGATACCGCTGGCACGCAACGCTCGGCTTGACCCCGTCTTTCGAATCCTCCATCTTTTGTCCCGCACTGGAAGAATCTGCTAGGCACTCTCCTTGCCATCGAATCAGAAATTCCTCATCCCCGGAGCACACACTCTTGATCGTTACCATCGCCGGAACACTGGTTCGCGTCAGTGAAACTGCTGTCACCATCGAAGCCGCCCCCTTCGAATATGAGGTACTGGTAGCCGACTACACTCGCCGCATGCTGCAGAACAGTATCGGTCAGAAGACTCGTCTTCATACCCTGGATTACATTGAAGGAAATGCGCAAGGTGGTCGTTTGACTCCACGGCTGATTGGTTTCATGACCGAGCCTGAACGCCAGTTCTTTGATTTGTTTTGTAGTGTCGACGGCGTCGGGGTCAAGAAAGCACTGCGTGCGATGGTGCGTCCAGTCAAAGAGCTCGCTGTCCTCATCGAAGAACAGGACGCGAAAGGACTGTCGGCCCTTCCCGGTGTCGGGCCAGCAACCAGCGAGCGAGTGATCGCAAAGTTGCGTCGTAAAATGCCACGCTTCGCATTAATGGTCGAAAGACAGGCAGTCACCAGTGAAAACGCGGGCAAAGGAACGGCCGCATCAGCCGTAATCAGTGAAACGTTTGACGCATTGATCACCTTGGGACACAGTGAAGCGGATGCCCGTAAACTGATTGACGAAACGATGGCCGGCGGGAAGAAATTCAAAGATACCGAATCTCTTCTGACCGCCATCTACCAGCGTTCAGCGTGATACGCTGAGCCGCAGATCGGCGTGGTATTTGTCTCTTTTCAGATCAGATGTTTGTCGTCATTTGTGTCGCGAATTTCGCAACAGCCGAACCCGATTAAAGCCGCAAGCTCAATAGGCCTTGGCAAAGACAGCAACCTTCTCCGCCGGTTTACCGGTGAAGAAACAGGTTCCAGGCTCGTCATTTCCATCTCGAGGAATACATCGGATCGTCACTTTCAGTTCCTTTAGTAAGGGCTGAAGTTCATCCTCAGATGAAAAGTGGCAATGGGCAAATCCACCGTGAATATCTTGTTCATTGGACGGTGTGAAGAAGTCACGAAAATCCGATTCATTGGTGATCACGCAAGAATTATCATCCCGCAATTTGGCCGCTGCATCAAATAACCCCTGCTGCATTTCTGCGAGCAAAGAACTAATTCCTGCGATCAATTCGCCACGCCCCATAGGAGCACTCTTGGGCTGATCCCTTCGCCCAAGAAAGACAGCGTCTTTTTCAATATCCTTGGGCCCGATTTCCAAACGAATCGGCACTCCTCGCTTCACATGGTGCCATTTTTTTTCACCACCACGAATATCTCGATCATCAATTTCGACTCGAATCGGGCTACCCGCATAATGCTGAGCGGCCAGCTCTTCCTTTACCTTTTCAACATACTTTAGAACGTCCGCACGCTGCGAATCATCTCGGTAAATCGGAAGAATCACAACTTGTGCAGGCGCCAGTCGCGGTGGAACGACAAGACCATCGTCATCACTATGGCTCATGATCAGGGCGCCCACGAGTCGCGTTGAGACACCCCAACTTGTTGTCCATGCGAACTCCCGCTCTCCGTTCTCAGCCTGAAACTCAATATTTTGTGCTTTCGAGAAATTCTGTCCGAGAAAGTGGCTTGTCCCAGCTTGCAGTGCTTTTCGGTCCTGCATCATTGCCTCGATAGAGAGCGTCTCAACCGCTCCAGGAAATCTCTCATCAGAAGTCTTGCTTCCAATAATCACGGGCATCGCCATCCAGTTTTCTGCAAAGTCGGCGTAAACATCGATCATTTGTTCCGTTTCGGCAATTGCCTCCTCGCTGGTGGCGTGCACCGTGTGGCCTTCTTGCCACAAGAACTCCGCTGTTCTTAAAAACATCCTCGTGCGCATTTCCCACCGCACAACATTCGCCCATTGATTGATCAGAATGGGCAAATCACGATGACTTTGGACCCATTTAGCATAGGTCGCCCCAATGATTGTCTCGCTAGTTGGACGTACAATCAATGGTTCCTCAAGCTTGCCGGCAGGTCGCAATCCACCATCGGGGTCTGGCTCAAGCCGGTGATGGGTTACCACTGCACACTCTTTGGCAAAACCCTCAACATGCTCCGCTTCTTTTTCGAGAAAGCTCATCGGAATAAAAAGAGGGAAGTAAGCATTCTGGTGGCCCGTCGCCTTGAACATGTCATCCAACGCTCGCTGCATATTTTCCCACAATCGATAGCCCCATGGCTTGATCACCATACAGCCTCGCACGGGACTATTTTCAGCCAAATCTGAGGCACGAATGACCTGCTGATACCATTCAGGGTAATCTTCAGCACGAGACGGGCTAATCGCATTCTTGGGAGCTTTTGCCATCGGAAATTTCTACCGTTGGTTGGGGATAACCTTGGAAAGCATGAAACACAGCCAAACTCAAAAAATTGATTCACTGCCAATATGGAATGACGAGGACCAATCACGAGCTGTGATCCAATCAACCCAGATTGTGCGGATTTAAGCTGCACAATCTAGGGTGCCTGCAGTCAGGCGGT
Organism: Rhodopirellula sp.; assembly: GCA_002690925.1. Classification (GTDB taxonomy): domain Bacteria; phylum Planctomycetota; class Planctomycetia; order Pirellulales; family Pirellulaceae; genus Rubripirellula. The sequence goes on along the minus strand of NZGD01000121.1, from coordinate 48,286 downwards.
GAAAAAATGGAGGCTTACCACACAACAGTCATCAGTGCGACAAGCCACAGAACTGAAGCATGATCAGCTCACAATCCACCATTTTTCGATCGTTCACTATCGTCGGAGGTTCAACAATTCATCAAGCAACTGCTGACTTGTCGTGATGACCCGGCTGTTCCCTCGATACTGAGTGCTAGCCATCACCAGTTCGACAAGGTCTTTTCCGATATCGGTGTTACTTAATTCCAGCGCACCACCAATCACACCACCAATACCGTTTTCTCCCGGAGCACCCTGCACGGGCAGGCCAGTATTGACGCCTTTGGCGAACACATTCAGCCCACGAGATTCCAGACCCACCGGGTTGGCAAATCGAGCCAGCTGCAACTGACCAAGGTCACGGGTCACACCATTCCCAAACACTCCTCTCAATGTCCCATCTTCACCAACCACAAAGCTCGTCAGAACGCCCGGAGGGCTACCATCCTGACGTGTAGCAGCAAGGCTGGCTTCCTGAGTTGCCAAACCTGAGACCTGACTAAAGTCCAGATCGAATTGGAGCGGATTGACGCTGGGTACTCCAACACGATCAATCGCGATACTGTCGTTCGTCGCCGAAACAAAGTTTCCATTTCCATCAAATCGCAACAAACCAGTGCCTACTGAGATGTCAGTTCCAGAGTTTGGTTGGTTTTCTGGACTGTCGGCGTACCAACGGTAAATGGTCTGCTCGTTGGTTCGCGCCTCGAGGGTTGCTGTTACTCTCACATTCAACGGAACACCAAGGGAGTCGTAAACAATGAAATCGCTCACCGCACTCTGACCTTGCGCTTCCTGGAGAGTTCCGAAAGCAAGGTTAGGTGTTATCACATCACCGACATCAGTATCAATTCTGAATGCTGAGAGATCAATTTCCAGAGCATTCAGTTCTCCTGTGTTGCTAACAAAACGGATGGTTCCATCTTGGATGTAGCCACCAGGCACCAGCTCACCGGATTCACCAGGAATATTATTCTCAGACGCTAGAATGGGGTTTTGCGAATCAACAAGCAAACTTTGAAGTCCGGAAGCTGACTCCAAAAAGTCTACAAAGTCCTGCACCGTCGTCGTTTCGACTATTTCGAGCTGTTTGGTGCCTAATGCACGACCACCTTTTCGCCCACTGTAGCTCAGCGTTCCGATTTCAAAAGCACTTTGGTACGTCAAACCATCCCGTTTAAGAACATCTGTCAAAAGTGTGTTGCTGGTAATCATGGGGCCATCAAGATCCACCAGTTGATTCCCTGCCACTGTCAGATCAGCGATTTCTTCATCCGACTTTGAGTCGGTGTAATCGGACCCGGGGGCAACGGTGTCGACAAGGTAATAATTGTTTTGGTCGCCAGCCAAGTTCCGGTAAATCCGAATTTCATCATAGGCAGGAAAACCACTCTCAGGACCAGGCACGGGCGGTGTCGGTAAGTTGGTTAACGAGATTCTACCGTTAACGGCGTTTTGTGGACCAATCAAAGCACTCGGACGACTCTCAACTTCACCGCTACGGTGATACGTCACCATGTACGAATAGTTTCCTGTCAGCGTCGTATCGTCCAAAGGTGTACCCGATAACGCGTTTGAACCATCATCATTAAACGTGCCACCAGCTGCCGCCGATCCCAGCAGGAAAAAGTCACTGCCATCCGGTGCCGTGCGATAAATATTGACGGTCGGGTAACTCCCTGTACCGTCTACTGGCAGACTACTCAGTTCGATGCGACCACCAGCTCCGACTGTTGAACTGATCGAAATACTTGGAGTCGCCTCTGCCCCCTCTACATCAACCAAAGCAACTCTGTATTGGTAAGTACCGGCTGATAATGCGCCGCCCCCGCCATTGTTCACCACAACAGCACCAGCATCTGACAAAGGCGCTGCACTGATACCCACGCTTGTGGTCTCTGGGCGTGGAACCTTGAAATCACCCAAACGACCCGATTGGATCACCTGCGAAACCGTCGCAAGATCTCCCTCAGGTGTCAGCGTACCTTCAAACGTCACCTTCTCTGTTGCCTTGGCAACGCTCTCACTTCCAAGGGGTACCGAAAGTGGAACCAATTCTGTTTTTTGCAATCGAAACTGCTCATCAACACCGTATCCCAGTAACCGCTGCCCAGTAACACTGACCAACTCGGCATCACTGTTCAGTTTGAAAATACCGTTTCGAGTGTAAAGGCGTTCGCCCTCACCGCCTTCGACAATGAAGAAACCGTCACCCTGAATCGCCAAGTCCGATGAACTGCTGCTGATTTCTATCGTGCCCTGGTTGTGATTGGCAGCAATCTCGGCCACCTGCACACCCAACCCTATCTGCCTGGGGTTAACACCACCACTATTTGGCGATGGCCCTGCACCCAATGAAAGTGTCTGCAGGAATTGAGTTCCAAAAATCACATCTGACGATTTGAATCCAACCGTTTGCGAGTTGGCAAGATTATTACCAATCACATCAATCTGCGTTTCCGCAGCGTTCAGACCAGTCAGTGCCGTAGTAAGAGCAGATGTAAGACCCATCGACGTAGAGCTCCGATTGCAAGACCAGATAAACTCTCTCGATGGCTCACCGCGGGCGATGAGATCAATTGCCAGCTTAAAAAATGATTCAATGCTGGCAATCAACAATCGGTAGAAATTACCCAGTCTGTATTTCCCTGATGTTTTTTATATCCATCGTCTTTCCACCCACATGAACTTTGACTGTTCGTGTAGCGTTTTCTCCACTTGTCTCAACAGTGATACGATCAACAATGCCATCAACTGCGCTGGAATCCTCCGCTAACCCCTCTACAGACTTGCCAATCAGGCTACTAGCGGTCACTAATTCTTGGCTTGATGAGAGTGAAGAAAGTGTTTTCGTCAATTCATCCGTGGCACCAATTTCTCGAATCTGACCGATCTGCTGGACCATTTCGCTGTTGTCCATTGGATCTAGAGGATCCTGATTTTGCAGTTCGCTGATCAATAACTTCAAGAAATCATCGATATCCAGTTCGTTATAGCTAGCTCCAGACTGACCGGTTGTTGCAGCAGATTGTTGTGCAGCAGCATTGGAAGTAGCTGGTTGTCCGATTTGCGACATGATTGTCTCCCAAGAACACAGCATTACATCGCGATGCCTCAAGACATCACTGATGCTCCTGTTGTACGACGCGATAACCACCGAACGCGATAGCAATCAGCTTCCGTTGCTGCCTTACATCAGAGATGCACGTCGATGCCGGCCGAAGCAGAGGTCGTTGTTGCCTCAGGTGAAACATGCTGTGAAACATCAACAGCATCGTTTGTTTGAAACTGTCGGGCTCGTTTGTGTTGTTGACGCCGATCAGGCTCCTGCCAACCCTTGTCACGAGAAGTTGGATCCTCAAAATTTGAGTCACCATCGGGATCGAGTTTGTCAGTCTCAATATCAAGTTGCTCCACCTGCATCCCAAGAGATTCCAACCTTGCTCGCAATTCGGGAAGATGTTCTCGAAGAGCGGCACTCGCTGCCTCAGTCTCTGCAACAACTCGAGCTGCAACTTTACGTTGTTGGATTCGCATCTCTACGCGTACTGATCCCATTTCAGCTGGAGCCAACCGCAAACGTATAATTCCTCCCTCTGGACCAAGATGTTGAAATGCTTTACTCACGCGTTGAATCAGTTTTACTCGCGCCAACGTATGCGTTGTATCAACCGTCTTACCTCGTGCCTCGGACGCCGGTCGACCGATGGTCTTGACCGTTGCACCCATCGATGGGTTCGGTACTACCTCACGAATTCCATTGCCCACCGTTGGTCCAAACCGCGTGGTATTTGAGCCACTATTGGTCGCAATGGCGCTGGCTGCTACTGCGGCCTGTGCCGAACGGTTCACTGCGGCGGCAGCTGTGCTCCCCTGTGCTGACCGCACCCGGGTTGCATTTTCGATACCACCGCTGGCCTCCGGATCTACGGGACTTTTCAACGATTCCACTGTTGAGGCAGTTTCCCGCGAACCATTCTGCGAAGCTGGTGCCTGTAATTGCTCGGCATGACGACCACCGCGATGACGAACGCGTCGATTACGCGTCGCCTCACCGCCAAATTGTTGCAGCGGCTGTTCCACCTCCTCTCCTGTTTCCGAAGAGACAATCTCAGGGTCGGAACGACCCGCTGTCATCACGGCACCCTCCCGCTCGCCTCGAAGTGGATTCACACCAGCTGATTTAGAATCGGATGTCGGGCTTGCCTTACGTCTTCGAACAACAAAATCTTCGCCATCGTCGCCGGATAATCCCTGCCGAACCTGATCGTCAGCAATCTCCGAATTCCCCGTCTCCGCGTCCAACACATTTGCAACCACAGGCACCGTCAAGTCAAGTTCGGTGACCGCCAATGTCGCGATATTCTCTACCGGTTGAGGCGCAGCATCTTCTAAAGCAGCGATAGCCACAAGCGATGCTGTTGGAACCTCAACATCCTCCATCGACAGACCATCCGGCCTCGCTGCAACACACTGCTTGTGGCTGCCATCATTCTCTGAATCCGTTTCCGATTCACGCAATGAATCGGACGACGGGTTTCCCAAATCCTCAGAAGAACTGTTCTGCTCTGCCGTCGGAGCAGTCACCTTCGCCTCGGACATACGAGCAAAGATCTCTGCAAATGCATCCAGCAAACCTTCATCAGAACCCAGACCACCACTACGAGCAAACGAACGGATTTTCCCCCCGGCTACCTCAGTAATGATTGCATCTCGCGCACGACCAACCGATTCCAAATCACTCATCTCTGGCTCCCCCCAGGCACGGCCGATCAAGTAACCATCGGGAAAAGAAGCCGCATGGCGACGCCATGCTAGCTTACAAACCGAGGACTACAATTTTTCGTCCGTCTCTTTGATCAATGATGAAACTGGCATGCCCTCACTGATCCGACGTAAAACATCCGCAAGAATGTCTACATCGCCCGGCGCAGTGAACTCTGCCAATATGTCTCTTCGTGCATCTGTCGACATGGCTTGAAGGATTGTGACAACGTCATCTATTCTTTTATCGTCATACATTATCAACAACTGCTCCTTGGCCTGCTCTGGATCGAGTGATTGCAAGGTTCGTTGTACGTCCTGAAGGCCGTTTTCTTGTGCTTCGTCAGTAAGTTGTTTGAGTTCATTTCGAAATGCTAGCAAACGGTCACTGAAGCGATCTTGATCTGTCCGCAAATCTGCCAGCATGACACTGAGTTCATCTCGGAACTGCTGCTGACTCCGGAGACGCAAATCCATATCTAGGCTATTCATTTTTCGTTGTGCCAGAATTTCGGCATAGCTTGGTTGCTCGTAGTTCTCGCTTTGACGATAGATCTCCTGCAGGCGCATTCCGGAGACATCGATTCCATTGACCAAAGCGATCAATTGGATCGCAGAGTTGTGATTGAGTGTTCCCCGAATCAGGAAATAAGTGAGCAGGATCACCTGAGTCAGAACAGTAGCTACACAAAAGGCAGCGAGTCCTCGAAAGATTTTTGAGATCATGATCGATTACCGTTGTCGCTGAAGGATGTACCGGCGCGTTGAAACTTCATCTGACTCTGCGTGTTCTCGTTTCGATTCCAGTGCTCGGAATTCGGCTTCATCATATTCTTTTAATTTCTCAAAACGCTTCAGTTCCGCTTCAGCCTCTACCAATTTCACTCGCCTTCGCTCCATCTCGGCAGTCAATTCTTCCATGGTTGCCTCGAGGGAGCCCATATCTGCTTGGAGCTGCAAGTCGTAACGTCCGTGTGCCAGCAGAGCATCAACAGAAACATTGCCTTGTCGATTCACATCCCTGGTATCACGCAAGGCAATTCGTTCGCGTTTGATTTCGTCAATTTGCGTGTTCACTTTGGCGATTGCCTCGTTGGCCTGCCCCAAAGCTGCACCCGCCTCATCACGTTGCTGACGTCGCAAATCGAGCAGAGACTTGAATCGAAAATCGGCTGGCAAGATAAATCCTCGCGGTCATGAACTGGCAAAACGCATGAAACAATCAGCTTGTCGAGATGCCCGGGCTCTCTCCAACTGCACTCACCGAAGCAGGAGGTTGCGTTGCGACATTGACGTTTGCCGGATTAGGTGCTGTCTGGGCGCCGACAAGTTGCGAGAGCATTCGGTTCGAATCCTCCAATTTTGTTATTTGCGTCGCTTCCTGCCGCAAAAACAGATTAAGCGGCTCTCGCATTGCAATCGCGGCATCGACCCGCGGGTCACTACCTTGGCGGTAGGCACCAATGGAGATCAGGTCCGCGTGACGTTGATACTCACTCAGATGCTGACGGGCAATCGCAGCGGACTGCAATGCCTCACGAGAAACAAGATGTGGCTGCAAACGACTCAGGCTGTGCAGAATATCGATTGGAGGCCAGTGAGCCTTTGCAGCCAAATCTCGGCTGAGAACAAAGTGACCGTCAAGTAAACCTCGAAGCGCGTCCGCAATGGGCTCATTGTGATCATCTCCCTCTACTAAAACCGTATAAAAAGCGGTGATGGAACCTTGCTCGGTGCGACCAGCACGTTCCACCAACCTTGGCAGCACATTGAACACGCTTGGTGGGTAGCCTCTTGTTGTGGGTGGTTCACCTGCTGCGAGCCCCAGTTCCCGTTGGGCCATTGCAAATCGTGTCACCGAATCAAGCAACAAAAGTACGTTTTCGCCTTGATCCCGAAACGCTTCAGCGATTGCAGTTGCTGTCCAGGCCGCAGACACACGTTGAGCTGCCGGTCGGTCACTGGTCGCCACCACAACCACGCTTCTTGCGAAGCCAGCATCACCGAGAGCCCGATTGAGGAATTCCTGAACTTCTCTGCCACGTTCACCCACCATCCCAATCACGATTCGATCTGCATTGGATCCACGTGCAAGCATGCCCAGAAGGGTACTTTTACCGACCCCTGAACCGGCGAATATTCCTAATCGCTGGCCCCGCCCGCATGTCAGCATGGTGTCAATTGCCCGAATCCCGGTTTGCAGTGGCTGATCAATAGCGGGGCGTTTCAGAGACTCTGGCGGTTCCTGCTCTGCATCGACCCGCATTAAATCTTTTGGCAAAGGCTTGCCATCCACCGGTTTGCCAAACGCATCTATAACGCGTCCACACAATGATGGTCCGACTCGCAACTTCAAAGTCGTGTCAACGAGACGAACCGAATCGCCTGCAGCGAGAGCATTGAGTCGTTCCAACGGAGCGAGAATGGGTCTGACACCGCGAAACCCAATCACGCGTGCACGTGAAATAGCTCCATCCTGTGATTTCAATTCACAGATAGAACCAATGGCCGCTGTCATCCCCTCGATTTCCACGGACTCACCTGCGACCGCAGAAACACGCCCGCGCACTTCAAAGGCGATAGCTTGCTGGATCAATGTTCGATTTACATTGGGGTCAGGCAACACTGGTGGTTCAAAGTCAACGGGATTCGTCACTGCAACAACTCCTTCAGTCGCTCAAGTTGAGCGGTCAGCCCTGCTTGAATTTCACCACCATCTTGGCGAACAACCACGTCATTTCTGCCCACATTTTCATCTGTTTCGACGTGGGTGTTCTCAGGCAGGCTCGGAGCTAGAACCATCGATTCAAAAGCGGGGCCAGCTTGCGCAAGAGTTTCGGGATGCACAACAAGTGTCAAGCTCAGTGATGACCGCGTACTGTGCAACGCCTCTTTTGCCCAAGCAACCACCAATTCCGATTCGACCTCAAGTTTACGCTGAACAATTTTTTCAGCTGCTGCCAAAGCGGTCTCGGTGAGCACCTCCGCATAGTCTTCCATCCATTGTGAGTGGGTATCACGGATCTGATTCACTGCCTTTTCCATCAACAAAGTGCTGGATTTAGCTTGCTGTTCAGCCTTTGTTTGCAGTTTTTTTTCTGCATCGATCGCAGCCTGCTCCAAGCCATGCTGATACCCCTGTTCCTCGGCAGCCTTACGAATCCCTTCAACCTGCTGCTCAGCTTTCGCCAGCATCTCCTGAACCTGCAAACGACACTGTTCCAACCGCGTGCGTCCCTCATCGGCAAGGTCACTGAGATTGAAACCCGCAATCGCAGACGCATTTTGAGCCGCAGCTTGTTGCTTATCTCGATCGCCCGACTTTAAAACGGTGGCCATGAATCACACCTCAATCAGGCAACATTAGAAATCGGCACATCGATCACTTCGAGCGATGCATAAGCGATTGTTTCTTTGGCTTGATCAATCTCTCGCAGTTGCAAAGACCCCAGCGAATTCATTGCTTCACGCACCTTGCGAGACTCAACTTTGGGTAGCAACGCAAGAACTGCCGACGTAACTTGATTCGGGAGACCACAAAGGGCCAACATCGCAGATCTTGCTTGGACTTTGCCAAGTGTTTCGCACAAATGTTGAGGTGAAAGCTGCATCAGATGCTCGTGAATCGAGTCAGTTGATGGGAATCGCATTGATTCACTCACTGCACTCGCCGATTCCGAGGCTTCAAAAGCAGCAACATCATTTGCTGCCTGTCGTGATAACCGAGATGCCGTGGCAATGTGCGACGTCACCGTACCACGCGATCTAGAGGGACGATCAGATTGCGGAGGCAGAGTGCCCTCTGCAATACGTAGTTTGGAACTCAAGTTTTCTTCAGCAGTGACGGAGGATGGAAATCCAGATTTTTGTCCATTGGATGCTGGATTAGTTTCGTCGGTAGCTGAAAAAGCTTGATGCGCAAATGCTCCCTGATCGTCGGCTAGCGTTTCTTGGTCGCGAGGCATGGCCGCGAGAATTGCATCCAAAGCTCGACGGCCCAACGTGTCGCTTGTACCAACTCCCTGCTTGCCGAGCGATTCTCGAAAATGGTCAGCGAGTTCCGCCAGCGACGCATTCGGAATGGTCTCAATCTTCCCAATACGACCGAGCATATCCTCCAAACCACTACCTTGTAGAGCAAGAACGCGTGCTGCATGCTCTGGCTTTATCGACGCCAACACGGTCGCAACAATTTGTGGACGCTCTGTTTTCAGTACGTTCGCGAGCACCTGCTCATCGACCTGTTCCAGAAAAGCCAACGGATGCTGACTCTCATTCGAATCAGCTGGCACGTTCCCTTCCGCATTTGTCGGAGAGTTTCCAGAATATGATCGTACTATTCGGGAAGCAGCGTTTGCATGCGGTTGTGCCTGAGCCGTTGATGAGGGAGTTGCATCACGGCCACTCGATGCCTGAAATTGGTCGGGTGAAGCATCGGGTTTCTGCACAGAGACCTTGAAAGCATGCAGTGCGCGTTTTTGCTCAAGAGGATCGACGTCTGACAAGGACATCATTGTGCGTCGCACAGCCAGTTTCGTGTCAGCGTCTATCTCACCCAGCAGGTTAGTAGCAATGGACGCTGGCAAACTACTCAGCACGATCGCGACACGACGTAGCATCGCCTCACGCTCTAATCCTGAGTCCCATCCGTTTGCCATTAGGGGCCGCTCCCTCGTGCCATGCAAAATCTGAACCACTTCCGAGTCCCCAGCAATCCTTCGCTGTTGGGCTTGAAAGTCCCCTTGTAGTCAAACTGGTGTCTGCATTGGAAGAGGGAATCCGTCCATTTTCACCACGGCGTACGCTCTGGGAGATCCTGAAGCATTGAATCCAGTCTCGAATCAGCCAGATCCAGCGTTGATATCCATGCACACAAAACCTGTCATCACGACAGTGCGAATCAGGCTGCGTCTCCCACCCAGCCACGAATCACATTTGCTGCCACCTCGGGGTTATCTTCCACCAGATGCAATAATTCATCTTTAAGAGATCCACCTGTGATCGTCATCCGCTCTGCTTCTTGCTCAACATCCTGCTCGACGGGATTGGGACCTGGCATTTCAAGTCCAAATCCCTCTTGGAACTCGGGAGGAGTTGCATTCCCTGGGGATTTTGCGGCTGAACGGGCTACGAGCAGGGCGACCAGCCCGAGCAAAACGAGCGCCAGTGTCTGCCACGATTCGGCTAACCAGCTCAAAGCCTGGCTTGTCCCCAACTGCTCCGCCTGTTTCTCAGCGGGCAACTTTGGAGCGTCCCGCACAGTGACCAGCGTGACAGGATCAGCCCCAGCGGCAACTTGAGGCAGCAGAGGGCTGACAATTTCCGATATCTTTTTTTCCGTTTTGACTCGCAAACCCTCCAAGGTCGCATCGTCCAGAACGATATCTTCAGGATTCTGCGTTGAATCCCGGAGCAGTTCATTCTGGATGTTCAAATTTTTGTAGTAGCTGGTCGGTAGCATGATCGAAACTCGCACCGTCTTGACCTGCAAATCTGCCAGCTTTGAACTTTCAAACTGCTGACCTGCTACCCCACTGGTATCCCTTTCATCCTGCGTAGTGTTCAGAACCTCCACCTCGTTACCGATGCTTTGTGCCCGATTGCCAATGGCATTAGGATCTGCCCCGGGAACGCCACTTGGAATCTGTTGATTCCGTGTCGTTTCAATTTTTCGGGAACTATTTCTGAGATTAGTCGGTTCAGGATCAAATTTCAGCGAAGCCAACTCCGAGTCCATCGTTGGATCAATCTCAGCAAACACCGCGATCTGTGCTGGATATTCGACCAACAGCTTCCTTAACTTGTACTCAATGTGCGTTTCGGCTTCACGTTGCTTCGTAAGCAGTGGATCTTCTTCTTCAGCACTAAGATTAGCTGTCGTGCTGTTGGTATCAATGACTACGACATCATCGGTGGTCATACCAGCATAGGAACCACGAATCAGTTCCTGAATCGCAATGATACGTTGACGTGGCAAAGCACGCGTCCCCTCTGGCTGGACCATCACACTTGCCGATTGCGGCACCACGCGTGATAACCCAATGCGTTCCCCCCGATCATATTCCACACTACCCCACCGAATATCCGGGAAAGCGGAAATTTTACTTCCAAGATCTTTTTCCTTGGCATGCATTTCACGGGAATATCGCAGGTCAGATGAATCAAACGGGCTGCTATTCTTAATGGCCTGATCGACCTCAGTTCGCAGAGCAATCGGCAAACTCGAAGCATCCCCCAAGGCAGCTAAATAATTTGACTTAGCATCCTTGGGCACCTTGATGCGTCGTCCCTCGCGTTCCCAGTCATTCAAACCCGCTGCACTCAAGGCAACTTCAATGGAGTCCATTTCCTGCTCGCCCATCGAGCGACCACCAAACAGAAATTCAGTCGAATTGGTATCAGAGCCCCGAACGAGAAACGCCAATCCGATCGCGATCACAGCGACCAACATCATCGCAATGACCCGCGATTGCATGGGCATGGATAAGAACACCTGCCGCGCCTGATCAGTTGATTGTCTCAGGAAATTCATGGATTCTCAGGTGCTACCGCGATGAAAGTGAAGGGAATGATCAGGTTTTGAAATGCTTAAAGCAGTAACAAGTTGTCAGCCGGATCATCTCAGATCTGAATTTGCTGAACTTCTCGATATGCCTCGACCAGTTTATTACGTACCTGCAACAGCATGCGAAACGCAAGATCCGCTTTCTGTACCGCGGTAAGTACTTCGGCCTCGTTAACATCACCGCCAGTCAATAATGAATGAACCATATCGTTGGCATCGATCTGCATCGAATTAACATCTTTGACTTCGTTAGTGAGCACCTTGGCAAATTCATCAATTCCAGATTCAAAATCAACTTTGGCAGACTTTGAACTTAAACCACTCATCGGTGATTCAGGACGAAGTGGCGGCTGGATTCCGTTGATAGGTCGCATGATTCAAGTCGATTTCGACCGTACCAGGTTCGTACTTTAAAATGTCAAAAAACGTGTTCAATGAGTAGGGCAGAGCAGGTTACTCTCATGCCCGATGAATCCAAGGCTATGCTAAAATGGTCAGCGTTTCGCGGCTCAGGTTTTTGGTAATCTCCATGACCCCCACGTTTGCCTCATATGCTCGCGTCGACTCCAGAGCATCCACCATCTGTGTTGTCAAATCAATATTGGGATAGGCAACGTAGCCTTTCCACTTCCCATCTTTGATCGCTAAAGGATGTTGCGGCTGGTAACGATACAGCGGCTCTACGTCACTCGTACGAATCTCCTCAACCTTTACACCTGAAGCACCTTGGGTGGAAAATCCATCGTCTGCCTGAAACACAACCTCTCGCGCTCGATAAGGCTCTGCCTCGCCCTTTTCGTTCTTGAGGGTGGAGATATTGGCAATGTTCCCAGCCACTGCGTTCAATCGAGTGCGTTCTGCAACCAACGCAGACGTGCTGATATCAAGTGCTCGCAACATAAAATCTTTTCTCCATTCCTTCGCGACATGTCTGGTAAACCGGCACCGCCGATTAGCTGTTGATTCCTTAAGCACGCTCTGTAATTGCAGCTCTCAACAAAGCAAATTGACTTCGCATGGTTGTGATCGCCAAAGCGTGCATATGTTCGTTTTTCGCAACTTCAGAAACCTGCTGTTCCAGAGACACATCACTCTGATCATGGTAAACCACCTGTTCCATAGCATCGCGTGGTCCCGACCGAATCTCATCTCTCGTCAATGGCTGCCCCGACTCCATCATCTTTTGGTGATTATCAAGCGACTCCGCCAAGGCATTTTGAAAATCTCCAAGATCAAGGTCTTTTGCTCGATAACCCGGTGTATCCAAGTTGGCCAAATTCCCTGCGAGGAGTTCGTGACGCTTTTGAGAAAAGCTAAGCGTTTGCTCCAGTGCAGGAATCGTTGTGGTGTTGAAGATGCCAAACATCAAATAGATCTACCCAATCATCCCTTGATTTATGCTGCGATTCGACCAGAACCACTTTGGCGGCGAAAAGTCATCGTGACCGCAGCTCCGCCCTGCGGACAGTTCTGCCAAAACAATTGCACTCCAATCGCGGCAGCCGAAATCGGAGTTCGTTGTAAACGATCTTCAATGTCGCAACCCGTATCAGCTAGCTCCAGCTCGAGCCCCTGATCGGTCTCACATGCAGTGATCGTCAAATCTCCCCCATGGGGCATTTCTGCAAGAGACTGGTTCACCAGCGACTGGATGAGATCAACTGTTCTAGCTGAATCAGCAGGCACTCCAAACGAAGTATCAATGTCCAGCTCGAGGCAGATCGGAGCCTTATGTTCAATTAAAAGCGGTGCCGTCACCGATTCCACAAGAACGGCTAAAGATTGACACTGACTTGGATCGATCCAATGATTGGGCATGGTACGCTCCCGATTTTTTCGGTGCAGCGGTCAAAAGAAAAAACATCGTTGTTGGGCATAACAGCGATACCTCCCGAGATGCAAGATGGATTCCAAAGTTTCCTTTTTGCTAGCGTTGCAAACGACGCTTCTCGACGTTCATCTCGGACCGCAAAGCGAGTCAGTCTGGTCGTCCGATCAACCCCGTTCTGCTACCCATAGCAACATCTGGGTTTCACCTCCGATCGCTTGCCCTACAAAAAGACATCTAGCAGCGTAGAAAGCACCCCGCCACATCGAAAGTTTGTGACACACGCGATTAGCCCACCGACAGAAGGTGTTTTGCGGTCCATCATGGGTTCAGCGAGGACAGATCACCATTTGGACAAATCAGTCACTCGAAAGGTCAAGGGAACCACCACTAGTGGCGTATGCTGCGTGGTCAGCGTATCCCGAAACTGCTTGCCATCCAGAATCAACACGCTCCAATCGCTGACGCAACTCATTACGATTTTGGCTCAGTTTGCTCTCACACTCTGCTTCAATGGCCAATAGTTCTAGGTTCATTTTTTCACACTCTTCCTGCTTCTTTCGACACTGATCTCGAATGTCCTCACTGTCCCAGTGTCGCTTCTCAGAATCATCCGTGTTAGCGGCCCCAAATTGATCACTGAGCTCCACGAGCTGATTTAATGGTTTCTGCTTTTCAGAAAGCAGACGCATCAGTTTGCTCATCTGCCCCTGTTCAATAGCTGTCATCTGCAATCGGCTGATACTCAAGAGTTGATCGAGTATCTCCCACCTTTGTTTTATCAGGGCAATGACTTCGTTTCCGTTCATGCTTGATCACTTTCCTTGATCATACTTTTTGCTTGTCAAAATCCTGAATCATCCAATCCAGAAGTTGTTGCCACCCCTCACGGTCATAACGAGTGGTCTCTGCAAATTCAGGATCAGATTCCACAGGTATCAGTTTCAACATCTCGCTGGCCCTACGAAAAAGGATTTCGCATCCACGATCATCTCCCAACTTTTTAGCGCAACTGGCTCGCCCCACAATCGCTTCAATTGCAGCAGGTCGCCCGCTATGTAACGATTCGACCGTCTGGTAAACCTCCGCAGCTTCCGCGTATTTTTCCATTTGCTTCAACACGTCCGCTTCAAACATCATGCAATTGCGTTGCAGTGCCTTGTCTGCTCTGGACAAATCATGTTCGTCATCCAGATCAGCGAGATAATCGCTCAAACGCCGGAATCCCACGAGTGCCTGTTGCAAGTGCGTGTCTGCTTTCCTGAGAGAAACACGTCGAGCAGCATCCAGAGCATCAGGTAACGAGGATTGCATGAGTGGAAGTTTGGAAGCCATGACATGGGCCCGCGCGGCAAAGTAAGCGTTATGCTTTGAACGAGGATCGGCATGCTCGTCCCACCAACGCTGATCAGCGACTTCCAATCGCCGGATAGCTGATTCGAGAATCGGTTGATTCTTGATCAGCAATTCGAGTGTTTCCGTTGGTTCGACTTGTTCAGCCTCAATATAATTTCGATATCCCAACTCGTACAACAAGGCTCCAAGAGCAAAAAGTGAGTCCTGCCACTCCGCGCTCTCCGGCTGCAAATCTGGCGTTTGGTCGTCGGGAAGACGACCCTCACTATCAATATTTTCCCGTAATAGCCTACGTGCTTTCTCAAAGTCTCCGGTTTCAGCGTAGGCCAAAGCACCGTAGTAACGAGCAGAATACCGAAGGGGATCTTTTTGATACTCGTAGATGCATTGCTCAAACGCACTAATGGCTTGCTCAGCCTTACCTACTGCCAATAAAGCTTTCCCGTAAGCGATCAAACCTTTGGTCTGGTGACTTTTGTCCTCCTGCTGCAGATAGACTTCCAGAAGTTGGATACTCTGTGAAAAAAAATTGCCTTTTTGATAGGCGTCGATTGCTGACCAAAGAGTCGGAACATACTCCGCGCTATTGAAACGCAAGCCGGCTGCTTCTGCAAACGCATCACCAGCAGCATGATAGCGCTGTCGCACCACTTCAGCCGTCGATTCAGACACTTGCCCATGGAAGTCTGTTCCCTCTCTAAGCGTTGCGACAGCCCATGCCGTATATCCCTTGCCCTCCTGCACCAACGTTTCACTGCGATCGAAAACTGGTGGCAAACTACGTGCTGCATCAATGGCCGCTTGGTACTTCCCAGCTTGCCTCAATTGGTCCAGTGACTGATTGATTCGAGCGTTGAATTCCCTGAAAGAAATCAGATCATGGTCAAAGCCCTCACGACTGCCCAACTCGCTCATCAGATAACCAATAGCCTGGACAGCCTGCTCAGCATCATTACTTTGCGTTAGAAGTTCGATTTCCTGGAGTCCAGCGACAATTTCGGCAGCCCCAATCGTCGCAGCATTTGATGTCTGATCTTTCCGTAGTACATCATGAAACGCATTGATGGCACCAGTCATGTCGCCTTGCAATAACTTCACACGACCGATCCACAGCCCTACCTCACTTGATTTTCCTGACCTCTGATTCAAAGCATTGAGTACCTGCAATGCACTTGCGAGGTCGTCAGCCACTTTCTCACGAGCCTCTTCAGTACGCATTTCCTGCAAACTTTGCTCAGTTGTAATCTTTCGAATGTTTGCAACCGTGCGCAGGAAAACAGCCTGGTTCTTCAGGTCATCACGATCACTTTGTTGCTTTGCATGCTGCCCCAAAGCCAATTGCAACTCCTGCCAACGACCGAGCTCCGTCAAAATCTTTATCTGCAAAACCCTTGCTGACTCATGTGCCACTGCATTCCGTGTTGGATCCTTCAAATACTCATCAATGCTTGCCAAAGCATCCTCTTTTTGATCCTTTTTTGCATGAAATTGCGACTCAGCGATCATCGGCAAAAATTGCCCTCTTAGCAGCGGCTCATTCTCAATCGCGTGATTCAGATTAATGACGGCATCGTCGAACCTCCCTAAATGAAAGTAGACTTCCCCAAGTGTTTGGTAACCCTGCGTGTGACGACCTTGAGGAAAGCCATGGTCTCGTGCTGACTCCAAATAAGGCACAGCAGCGAGGTAATACCGTCTTTTCTCTCGAGGAACCCCTTCACGGTTTCCTTCTGCTGCCTTCCCAACACCAATCAGAAAATCTCGCAAACAAACCAGCTTCAGTCGCTCGAGCCGCGTCTGATCGGCTACTGACTCAAGGTTAAACTGTGTTTCATCAGCTTCTTCTGACGTGTCGACCGACATCTCGCCCGGCTCAGAAGGTGAGTCTGCAGGCTCCAGTTCAGCAAGCTCAGCCAGTTTACCTGCAACAACAGGACGACCATCCACGAATTCACGAGATGCCAGTCGCAATAGCGACTCCGGCTCGGTAATGTCAGTCGCCCACCACATTGAAAAAAGAAGAGCGAAGCCACCGACAGACGCCAGCGCAGCGGTAAGCAACAGGCCGGTCGTGACCAAGTCACGACGACCAACTGGTTTGCTTTTCATCACGTCTTCTTTGTCAGCCAATGCGCAAAACCTCCCAAAACGCATTCTGGTGTTAGCAGGACAACGTCGTTGGAAGCAAGAGCTTCACTTACTAGCTAGCAAACCAAAAGCAGTCGGATTCTGCTGCGACCGCTCACCAATCGCCGATTGAGTGCCGATTTGAGCACACCGCTGAAGGTCCTGCTCAAAACCCAATCTCCGTAAATTGGCACCCCCAAGCGTATGACCAAAGGACTTAGCTAGCAATTGTGAGAGCTGTTTTTCATTTCCGTTTTTCAAGCTAATCCAAGGCGATCGTTCTGACACCGGCAAACAAGATGACCAAAAACTTTGAGCCATTCGAGACTCATCATCCTCTAGCACGACCTGATATTCGACCGTGCAAGCATCAATAATCGCGCCCGCGAGCAGCACATCTTCAGCGGTAACCCGACCATCTGTACCTGAGCAAACCAAATGCACCGTCCCGGCTCCGTGCAGAACCTCGACCACCCGAGGTAGGTTCAGAAAACTGGCCGCGATCAGCCGCTTGGCTGCGGAAGCTGCTTCGATGGCTTTCGTGCCATTGGTCGTCGTCATGATCAGTGTCTGCCCGCGAATACGATCCGAAGTGTACTCAGAAGGCGA
The DNA here is from genome assembly GCA_002690925.1 of Rhodopirellula sp. Taxonomy (GTDB): domain Bacteria; phylum Planctomycetota; class Planctomycetia; order Pirellulales; family Pirellulaceae; genus Rubripirellula. The sequence goes on along the minus strand of NZGD01000121.1, from coordinate 31,016 downwards.
ATTACCGTGATCAAAACCCGAAATCGGCTTGCAACTTCGCTCACCACACAAGAGCGGACGCTGATTTTCTTGATCATTATTTTCGATTTGATTCGCAAGCGAGACAGCTTCAGAAACCCGACAGCACGTAAAAATCTGCTTCACGCCAGAAGCAAACGCTGTCGTCATCACAGAAGTGGCTCGCAATACGTCGACAACCACGGCAATATCAGTTTCATCCGATTTCGCCACCATCAACTCAGGCAGCAATGAGGTTACGATTCGCATTCTTTGACCCACAACCTGAAAGGTGATTTCTCCATCGGTATTGGCAGTGTTTCTGACGCAACCACCATGGAAGTCAGCAATCATGAAATTCTCAGGTTGGAATACTCACAATTTGTGGATTTCAGCCTGTTTCATGGTGAGATATATCGAATCCAGTTCCGGATACATTGTCCAGGAACATAAGCCACTGGCTGACCAATCAATCCCTGCCCGACCACGACTGAATTCTTATCCTGCCCAAAATTAATCAACGGCTTCTTGGGAACCCCCGGTGCAGATGGTCGTGTTACCGGTACCAAACCGGACGGGACAGACGCAGCCGCCTGAGGTAGAGATGCGACCTGCGGTCCGGTGGCGATATAGCCTTGCGTCGTCGTGGGCTGATAACTTCCGCCAGCACAATTGCCCAAGCCCATAGCTGTAACGTAACTGCTGGGTGCTGACACCAAACAACTATTTCCCACGGTCGCAAAACCAACATTCAATTCGGGTCTAGCAATGGGCACCATGTCAGCATTTCGGGAAATCACCTGCGTGGAAGGCAATCCCGCAACGGGAACAGTACCAGAAAAAGCAGGATTCATAGGCAGTGCAGGGGGAAGCCCTGTTGGGGGTGCCGTAGTAGCTGGCGACGCTGTAGCTGGCGACGCCGCAGCTGGCAACGCTGTAGCTGGCGACGCCGCAGCTGGCGACGCTACGGGGTTGGACATGAGTGATGACCCACCAGTACCGGTTGGCAGCCCGAAGGGTGCAGCCACACTTGGCTCTTGAAAACCGGGAGATGGGGTCACTGTTTGAGAGGGAAATCCCATTCCCCCATTTTCAGGCATTACCATCGGTGCGGCCCCTGTGGCGGGCAGTGGCGGTGCCGCGAAACCGCTCTGCGGCAAACGAACGACGTACCTTTCACTGCTCCGCAGCTCTGGATAGACGACATTTCGGGTTTGAACACGAACATCTGGCTGCCGAGGATCACTCCGATATTGATCCACTAGGCTGCGGGTACCAATTGGAACAAATGTGGGTTGCGAAGGAAGATTCCCAGCAACAACGAGCGTCGCATTGCTGGGCCCCTGATCGCCGGCACTCCGGAAATTTGTTTGTTGAGCGACTACAGAATGCGGCCATGAAGGCAGTACAACTGCACAGGCAGCGAAGAATCCCAACCAATGACTCTTGCTCAAATTGATACGTATCTGGAAAAACATCACCATCACCATCACCTTGTTCCATGGGCTTGGGCAGATCATTACCAAGCCAACCAGTGGTGTCCGAAGGCATTCGTTAAACTCTTCGACTCGCTGAACGCAAGAGCGATGCTGTCATTTTCAATGAGTACCTGACGCTTCTGAGGATAAACCGAGATCTCGTTCATCGGAAAAGCCTGCTCACTCTATGGCGACAGGCTTTTCATTTTCAGTTTCCCGCGGCAGCTTCCCAAAGCCGCGCACGATGGCAATGAGCACGGCTGTTCCAACAAAAAGACTGATCCAAGGCGAGACGCCAAATGCTGCTGGCAGGGTTCCACAGAGCACACATACCACGCCAACCAACATCGCATATGGCATTTGTGTACGGACATGAGCGACATGATCACAACCACTTGCACGGCTGGACAAGACGGTCGTGTCGGAAATGGGAGAGCAGTGATCACCGAAAATGGCTCCCGCCAGAACCGATCCACAGGTTGCCAGTGCAATCGCGCCTTCAGGCCCACCTGTGGCATCCAATTGCAAAGCTAAACCAATGGAGAGTGGCGTGAGAATGGCCATCGTCCCCCAACTCGTACCTGTGGAAAAAGCCATTGCTGCTGCGATTAGAAAAACAACAGTTGGTAACAGATGAACATCAAGACGATCAGAAAGAATACTTGAGAGATAGCCTCCGGTATCGAGTGCGTTTTTCTCTGTCATTGCTGACAAGGCCCATGCAAACCAAAGAATCAGCAGGGCTGGTCCCATCTGACGGGCCCCACGAAATGCGCCTTTCATGCATTCGACGAACCGACGACCGCCCAACACCATATGCATTAGCACTGCTGTAAACAGCCCGATAGCTCCACCGACCATCAAGGCAACATACGAATCGCCATTACCAATGATCTGGCCTGCCTGCCTTAGCAAACCGTTTTCAGCCAGATCGACGGTCGCGACCTCCGCAGCAGATGCCTGCGTTTCAATCCCCGTATAGATAAGCACTACCATCACAGTCACTACGCAAAGCACTACGGGGACCACCGCAGCCCACCACAAAAGAGGATAGGGTTCAGCTACATTTTCATCTGCGTCGAACTCATTATCTGCATCCGATGTCAGGGCTGCCTGCTCGGCTTTCAGCATCGGGCCAAAGTCTCGCTGGGTAATCGTGATGCAGTAGACCATCACTAACGCTAGCCAAGGGTAAAAACGATAAGGAATGGACCGAATGAACATCTCAAATGCAGCTTGGTTATCGTTGATTCCTGCGACAGCCAACCCATCAGCCATGTAGCTAATTTCAATTGCCGCCCACGTGCTAACGACAGCAAGTCCCGCGACAGGAGCCGCCGTTGAATCAACAAGGTATGCGAGTTTTTGACGTGAAAGCCTATAACGGTCCGCTGTTGAACGCATGGTGCCACCGAGCAACAGTGTATTGGCATAATCATCAAAGAATACGGCAAGCCCTGAGGTTGCAATCAGCGTCTGCGCACCCTGCCGAGACTTGATCTTGCTGGAAACTCGCTGAATCAAAACACGCATGCCACCGCCTGATTCCAGTGTGCCTACCATGGCACCCAACAACAGGCTGAATATCAGAGCCTGAATGTGCGACTTCGAAGAAATAGACTCGTAAATGGTGGTGAAAAAGATCACCACTGCATTCCAAAAATCAGTACTTGGAGAACTTGGAAGTTTGATACCCGAGTTGGGAATTTTTTTCCATTGAGGTTCAAAATCAAGGATCTCCACTTCGCTTGGCAGACTTGATGCTATGAGCGTACTCGGCTCGCCTTTCTCCAGCGAGACAGACGCCATCGCCCGTACCTCAGGGCTACTTTTTTCAAATGCATCGATTAGATCTTGAACAGTAGATTCACTTCCGACCGTACTGTTAAGTGTGATCTCAAGATTTTCAATCCATGGCTCATTATCCATAAAAAACTGCATATCAAAAATATACCGAGGCACCGAGACAGTAGGCAGCTTCGTTTCCCCATAGTCCCTTTGCAAAAGAACAAGTCGGGTTTTGTTCCCTGAAACCCACGGTGAAGGCGCTACAAACCTGACTCTAACCGCATCATTGGTGCCAAAATCGGTGACCAACTCAACACGTCCGAAAGCTAACACGATGGCGCCAACTGCTACGCCAACTGCCAAAGGCAAAACGACGCGACGGGTGACAACGGCCAAGACAATCGCAACCAGAGGCGGTAGCAGGCTCAGAAATCCAAATTCCATCGTTCCCTCGCCACAAGTTTAAATGGTTGTGTTCAGAACAGATCGCCTTCGGTGATACACCCCATACCTGTGCGAGGGTCACGCTTTTTTGGAGGCCACAACTCCCAGAACGGAAGGCACAAGAAAGCAACCCTCACTGTGTAAAGGCGCGTTTACCAAAGCCTCTTGGTTGGTAAGACCAGCAAACTGACGATCCTCTCGCCAGCGATTATCCACATCCAACGCTGTTGTCATCGGCTCGACATCGGTTGTGTCAAGTTCCGACAACTGCTCGACAAAAGCAAGAATGCTATCCAACTGAGGCCTCACGCTAGAGACCTCATCATCAGATAAATCCAGCCTTGCAAGCAAAGCTAATTTTCGAACATCAGCGGCGGAGAGCGACACGGTGGCTACTTCTTTGATCCACTGACGTCAAATGGCTTGGTCTTCACAGTCTTTCGCACCGCACCACTGCGGATGCACTGAGTGCAAACTCGCATCGACTTATTCTCACCGCTTGGCAGGGTCACATGGACTCGTTGCAAGTTGGGAACGAACTTACGTCGAGTGATACCGGTGATTTTGGTACCCACACCGCCTAAATACTTGGCTTTACCGCGTGTTTCGATGCGATTGCCCATTTGGACTTTCTTACCACACGCTTCACATTGCCGTGCCATCGGATTCTCTGTCGTTTTTCTCGGAAATCTATTGGTTGGAAGCTCGGCAATATACAGATCAGGTCGAGAAACGGGAAGCAGGAAATCGCCCGTTTTCTGTCATCTGAGGCAATCCGACCTTATTTTTTCCTTTGGCTGTCATGATCAATATCTTGCCAAAAGAAGCGAGTTTCGCCTCAAGACACACCCGTATTATGCCGATTGACGGAAAAGTCGGCCTAATCAGAAAAGCTTAACACTAAGGTCGCCAGCACAACAAATCCCAACGGATTCCTCTCAAATGATTCCGATTCACGCTCAAAAACGTACCTTACCAAGCCTCGTTTTCGCTATTTTGGCCTGCTTTTTGTTCACGGGGTGCACCTCTTTCGATTTGCCTGGCACAGCGTTTCAAAGACCTGCGAACCCAGACTATCTCAGTATGAACTCCTCGCTGGATTTAGATCACAGCGTACAGGAAAAGGCCTACTACGCGGTGCGACAGGCCAAGGCAGAAAATGGTGTGGTCCTTGAGGTCGCGGGAGACAGCAACCCAGCCCGCACCATGCCGCTGCCGGCCGCCGGACAATCGGTCTATGTGAGTGACCTGCTGCAGGAAACCGGAGTTTTGGCAAAGCTCGAACATGTTAACGCAACGCTTTATCGGTATTCACCTGGCACAGTGAATGGAATGCCGATGGAAGTGCGGATGTCCGACGATTGCAGTACTGTTCGCCCCGAAAGCGACTATGCATTGCAACCTGGCGACCGCCTGAGAGTCTGGAAGGTAGCCAATCCTGCCATGGGAAAACTGTACAACGCGTTTCTCGGACGCTAGGCCAGAAGATGCGGTGATCACTAAAACAGACCGGTCTCACTCAAACACAAAATTCACGCAGAGGTCGGAGTTCAAAGAGGAACTCCGGACCGGAATCCCGCGCGGGCACGCACATCCCCATTCATCATCGGGATGCTGCAGCCCATTCTGACCTCGAGGCTTGGTGGCAAGGTTGTGAGCAACCCTGCCTTTATGAAACAAGCATTCACTTTGCTTTTCAGTCGAGTTTCTTAACTCGCAAGTTCTTGAAATAGACTTTGCTGTTTGGGTCATGAGCCTGCAGCGCGAAAGTGCCTTTACCGAGCAACCGTTCGAATTGCTTACTTGCGGGAGCCTGACCTTCTGCTTCGGTGTAGTTGACCATGGTCTTGCCATTGACCTTAAGAACAACATTCTTGCCTTTAACGATAATCTCCTGAGTATACCATTCGTTATCCTTCACCCCGGGATCAGCAACGTTATCAACGGCGTACAGGCTGCTTGTCTTTTTTGGGTCTTTATGCGACACGTTTACCTGGCATTCGAAACCTTGCCTTGGCCAATCGGTGGCTTGATACTTGGTATGAAAGTAGATCCCCGCATTGCTGCCCGGCGTGGTCTTCACCTCGGCGATAAAGTGGAAGTTCTTGAAGGGGGCGAGTTTGCCAGCATAGAAAAGGTGGCAGCGCGGACCTTCGCAGACCAACTGGCCGTCAACAACTTTCCAACTTTGTGGATTCTCTTCAGCAACTTTCCAGCCGTTGAGCGACTTTCCGTCAAACAGGGGCACAAAGCCGTCTTTGGAATCCTGCCCATTTACAGTGATTTGGCCACATGTGAACAGCAGCAAACAAGCAAGGGCGGTTTTAAATTTGGAGTTCATAGTCATTCAATGAAAGGGATGAATTTGAGGGCGGGTTTTCAACGCCGAAAGTAAAAGCTCACGACGCGCAAAAAAACCGCTTGCCAAGATTTCGGTTGACAAGCGGTTCGCAACATTACCGAATGAGTGCGTAGAGTTCAGTTCCCTACAGGCCTGCGTCAGTAGCAGGTAGTTCGTTGTTCTTGATTTTGTCAGTGAAAGTCTTGCCGTCTTTACTCTTGGCTTCACCAGCTTTCTTGAAGCCTTCCAAAATCTTCTTCTTTGCTTCTTCCGGGTTTGCCTTCACGTACTCCTTTGAGAAGTCTTCAGCTTTCAGCAATTTGTGGACCGCATTGCCATACTCGTTACGTACTTTTTTCTTGTCTTCACCTTTCACATGACAGACATAGCAGCCGGCTTTTCGCCCCGCCCGCTTGAAATCCGCATCCACATCCTCACCACCGAGGAACTCATTTTTCCACTGCTTACCAAATTCGCTAATCGCCATGGCAGGGGTCGCCAACATGAGGCACGCAAAAAGAATTGCCAATCGTTTCATTCAATCTTCTCCGAAGGTTGCTGATAATCCCGTGCTACTCAAACAACTCTTTCCGGCTCAGGAAATGCTGCGGGGACGGGCTTAGGTGGGACGTTATGCGACAGAAAACAACTTTCCTGCCACTACAATTAAGTCTAAGAAGTCGCCGATTGTCAAATCCCAACTTCAATTACAAGCTAATTTCGGCACTTTCAAAGCGTCCGCTCACTGGACAACCCCTCATTTTCGTTATTTTTCAATACAGGCAGAGACGGCAAGGACTCACGTGTGAACCCCCGAGGTGAGGCATCCGTTTGTTCATAAAGAGTGGGAACACGCTGCCCCGCCGGAGGCCACTCCCGCGGCATACTCAAAATATTGGACGACCGCCGAGGCGACTTCTCAACCACCCATTCGGGCTGGCTTTCCTCAAGGTCCATCATTTGTGTCACCGCCGAGTTACCATCTTCAGACTCAACATGGAGCATGACATCACGAAACTCGGGGCCAACTTGATACAGGTTGGAACTGCCTCGCAGTCGGACCAAGTCGTCTCCTTGGAAGCGCTTTGAAAATCCAGAAAACTGGAAATGCGGTTGGTCCTGATCGACAATAAAAACGCTTTGTCTTGCTTGGCGATCAACCATCGCAGGGTAGGGGGTATTGGCCGCGGCACTCATCCGAAAAATTCCAGCAGATGCATGCACAGTAACTCGCCAAAACTCCAGATTAATGCGTCCATCACTCCCAATATTTTCAGTCTGCGTTCCGCCCGTTTCGATCATGGTCCCAGACACCGCCAGTAAACCGTTATCCCAATCCAAGCCCAACTTAGCCGCCTCATCCATATGCAACATTGTTATCTCGCCCCTGACAACAACATTGTTCAACTCGATCTGAACCTCAGGCTCACCCGCGGCTGCTCCCCCGGAAAAAGTTGGATCAGCAATCACATCAAAGGCATAAACACTGTTGCGAAGGTTAGGATTACTGACCGTTACACTACAGTCGGTCAATCGCAACAATGTGTTCTCATTGATTTTAAACAGAGAACCGCCAGACACACGGCCGCCAGGCACCTGCCAAACAAAGTTGATGTCTTCGATCACCACATCACTCGATCCCACATCAAGCATACTTTCACTGGCATTTTTCATACCGCTGACGACCTCGAAGCGAATGACGGTCCCACCGCTGACGGTCGACCTGATCCATAAGTCTTCTACCTGTAAATCAACCGGTTCACTTACAATTTCTGGAATTGCGATCTCGATCACATTGACATCATTGTCCCTCGCCATCACCAAAGCATCTTGAAGTGTTGTAGCAATCAACACGCCGCCAGATCCTGAATCGGCATCAGGTGCCGAGACAATCCGAATGACTTGAGGCACGACTTGGTTTGCAATCTCATCTGCGGTTGGTTCGATACGACCGGACGTGCCACGGTCCAACCGCGTATCGCGTTCGGCAGGTTCCCCTTGCAGCGGAACGGGCGTAAAGCTCGGCTCATCTTGCTCGGTTAAATCATTGCCCTGTTCCTCGAGTGCCCACGGGAATTCGTCCCGTGCAGAGCGACCAGTCCCTGTTCCCAAATCCCAATCAGAATCAGAATCGGGCAAAAACCCCGAGTCTCGAGGATTACGTGTCGTTGGCAGACTCGTCTTGGTCACTGGTTTTACATTTCCAACCTCCAGAACGTCGGCCGTGGGTGGGACAACCACAGAATCTCTTGACGTCGCAGACTGGAACTGCAACCACCCAGCAATCACAAACAAGAGTAAGACAGCCGCGATCCATGGAACGTGTTTTTCCAACCACAACCCCACCAAATTTGGCTGAGGCGTCGAAACAGGATTCAACGCTTGAGAACGCGATAAGCCATCACGCACCGCGACTTCACGGAGATCAGCAACTAAATCAAATCCGGTCTGATAACGGTCGTCGGGATTCTTGGCCAACATCTTTCGAATCACGGCAACGATGTGATCACTTACCTCAGGACGCAAGACGCGTGCATCAGGCGGTGGAGCATTCCCATGACTCAGGAGTTTCTGCAGCATAGTGCCCCCGGGATAGGGAGGGCTTCCTGTCAACATGAAATAGAGCGTGCAGCCTAGTGAATAAATATCACTTCTTAGATCAGCGTCACGCGGGTCTTTCGCCTGCTCTGGCGATATATAGTCAAACGTGCCAAGCGTGACCCCACTGGCAGTCATGTCTTCGCTGAGGTCAAGATTCTCTGACCGAGCCAACCCCATATCAACCAGTTTGATCTTGTTGTCTTGGCCGATCAAAATATTGGACGGTTTGATATCCCGGTGTACGATTCCTCGGTCCGCTGCGTGCTGGAGAGCATCTGCTAATTCACACGTATAAAACACCGCATCGTCAATTGGTAGCACAGCATCGCGAGTGACCAGATCACGAATATTCGTACCTTCGATATATTCGAAAACGATGTAGTGCCAATCGCCATGGCTCCCCACATCAAATACTCTGGCGATTCTAGGATGATCCAACTTCGCCGCGCTTTGTGCCTCATTTCGAAACCGTCTCTGCAGATCGGGATCATCACCAACAAAAGGAATCACTTTGATGGCAACGGTTCGGTCCAACTGCTCATCGTGGCCTTTGAAGACGGCTCCCATTCCACCGCCGCCAATGAAGGCTTCGAGGTGGAAATGATTCAACTGTGCTCCCAGCAGGCCTTTCGTGACTGCAGCCGGAGTTCGGTCGATGATATCCGCGGCTGGTTTGGATTTTTCAACACGTGAAGATCCCCGAATCACCGTGTTAGCTTCTGAAATCTCCTCAGCGTTCGGTTTCCCCTCCACCGGCGAAGACTCTTCGGAGGATTCCGCAGCCTTATCTTTTCCCAGCGTCTCACCTCCAGACAGGTCATCTCGCGCGGAACTTGAAGGTACCGCACGGTGGACCGTCGACGCATCGATTCGAATCGGGTCTTCCGATGGCATGATGATCAGTGGCTTGTGAAAGCGTTGGGTCTGGCTCGTGCCAATGGCTTAGCCCACATTTTGCAAAGCTCGCCGTCGCAAAATCGTGAGAGGCAGCAAGACGCTACGTGCGCATGTTACTGTGCCAAAGGTTTACCAAACCCCAAGAAAAGCTACCTCTTAGTCTAGTTTGCCACACTTCTTTGGTCAACAAAACGATGCTCTGTCACGTTACGATAGTAGCCTCCTGATCGACACAATCCGATTCACTCCACCTATCACCGATTAATGCTTTCTCTCACTCTTCTGAAAAATCGCCTCTCAGTCCCCTGCCTATGCTTTTTTGCGATGTGGTTGGTAAAGACTTCATCTGCTGAAACCATTCCCCCTTCGAAAAAGCTCAATGTATTGCTGGTCATCGTCGATGACCTTGGTTTTGCAGATCTGTCCTGTCTCGGCAGCGAGGACATGCAAACACCAAACCTAGATCAGCTGTATTCCGAATCCTTGAAACTTGGGAGCCTGTACGCGAATTGCCCCGTCTGCTCACCCACTCGAGCTTCAGTACTCACAGGCTGCTATCCGGACCGCGTTGGTGTTCCGGGTGTGATTCGCACGCACCGTGAAAACAACTGGGGTTACTACCAACCTTTCACCAAGACGCTACCACATCAACTACAGGAAAATGGCTACAAAACAATCGCCATTGGGAAGTGGCACCTGGGTCTTTCACCTGCAACGCATCCATTGAGCCAGGGCTTTGACCACTTCCGGGGGTATCTCGGTGACATGATGGACGATTATTACACTCATCGCCGCCATGACATCAACTACATGCGTGCCGACCGCGAAGAAATAGATCCCAAGGGCCATGCAACCGATCTATTTACTCAATGGGCAGTCGAATACATCAATCGACATGCGGAAAAAGAAGCGACAGAAAAGGAAGTGACCAGGGATACCAGTGTTGCCTCGTCTGCAACTGAGCCTAATCAGAAGGAGAAACCGTGGTTTCTTTACCTCGCCTACAACGCGCCTCACACGCCGATCCAACCGCCTCAAGACTGGTATGAAAAGGTCAAAGCTCGTGAACAATCGAACCGCGACACGGCTATCAGTGACAAACGTGCAAAAATTGTGGCATTGATCGAGCACATGGATGCCGGCATTGGCCACGTGCTGAATGCTTTGAAGGAATCCGAACAGTACGAAAATACTGTTATCGTGTTCACCAGCGACAACGGGGGTCAAGCAAACGTGGGTGCCAACAATGGTCCCCTGCGAGGTGAAAAGCAACAGATGTACGAGGGTGGACTTAGAATTCCCGGATGCATCCGAGTGCCGCACCAAACGAAGCCTGGTGCCACAAGCCACACCGTTTGCTGCACGGCAGATTTTTTCCCAACCATCGTTGACTTGGCAGGCATCGAAGTTGCCAGTGGAATCGATGGCCAGTCCCTATTACCGCTGATCAAACAGCCACTGGATGCCAACGGCAGCAATTTGTGGCCAGCCCGGGAAATCTACTTCGTCCGCCGCGAAGGCGGCCCATCCTATTCTGGACTAACCAGCCAGGCTCTTCTCAACGGACGCTACAAACTCGTGCACGACTTGCCGACCAAGCAGTTCGAGCTCTTCGACCTCGTGGCAGACCCCGCCGAGAGCACAAACCTGGCCAAAAAGCTACCAAAAAAAGTCCGAGAACTAAGCCGCCGTCTCCAGGCACACGTGCAACAGGGTGGACAAATTCCGTGGCAGTCACCCATGAACGATGACGAAAGCACGCGAAAACTTGTACGTTGATCGAACGCCACGCCGAGGTGTGATTCACCTCACAACTGATGCGTTCATCCGCCTCCAGAAAGATGCGAAGATTGGGCCAGAGCGAGAGGGAAATCCGCTTCTCAAATTCAACACCGAAAACGAATCTTAAATTATTGGCAATTGATGCACTCAGACCTGTGGTAAGACTCGTTCCCTTAGTAGCATAATAAGGGTGCCTATCAACCACTTTGACCCGCAGCACAGGCTCAATCAGGCCTAGTGAAATCAGCAACCGTGACACGAAGGATTACCCATGATGTTGGCGTTCAGACGCTCTTTTGCGTTGTTTTTGGCAATTGGTCTCCTTGGCTCTACTGCGTTGGCTTGGGTCCCGCAAGAAAATCAAGACGCAACGGAGAGCCAAGCGACGGCCGAAACGGAAACCTCAGATGAGAGTACGTCGGCGGGCACCGTTCCCACTGGTTCCAACGCCATGGCGACGGGTGTGACTGCCGATGCGAGTCTGCCATGGGTCGCTTACCTCATTCCATTCTTAGGTATCGCCGGATTGGTTTTCACTTACTGGAAGTCTTCTTGGGTCGCGAAACAGGAAGAGGGTACGGAACGAATGATTACGATCGCGAACAACATTACCGAGGGCGCAATGTCGTTCCTCAAAGCTGAATACTCGATTCTAGCTATCTTTGTCATTGTCGTTGCCGGCCTGCTTGGCTACGCCGGTAGCACGCAGGAAGCGAGCTCTCCATTGATCGCAGTTTCATTCATTCTGGGTGCGATTTGCTCAGCCTTGGCAGGCTTCGTTGGGATGCGAGTTGCAACCAAAGCAAACGTCCGAACAACAAACGCAGCCCGAACAGGACTCGGTCAAGCCCTGGAGGTAGCTTTCGCGGGTGGATCCGTCATGGGAATGGGCGTTGTCGGCTTGGGCGTCCTAGGACTGAGCTCGCTGCTGATCATCTACAGCGGTCTTTTTGGTGTCGACAACATCACACAAGTGATCACAGTGCTCACCGGGTTTTCATTCGGAGCATCATCGATCGCTTTGTTTGCTCGTGTCGGTGGTGGCATTTACACCAAAGCAGCCGATGTCGGTGCTGACCTAGTCGGGAAAGTAGAAGCTGGCATCCCAGAAGATCACCCGCTGAATCCTGCCACCATCGCCGACAATGTTGGCGACAATGTTGGAGATGTTGCCGGCATGGGAGCCGACTTGTTTGAATCCTACGTTGGTTCAATCATCGGAACGATGGTCTTGGGGGCCGCCTTTGTGTCACTTAATGAATTTGGCAATGACGGAATGGGTGGATTGTCCGCGGTGATGCTACCGTTGATTTTAGCCAGTGTCGGAATCATGACCTCGATCGCTGGTACCTTTCTCGTCAAAGTTAAAGACGGAGGTGATCCTCATCACGCTCTGAACCTAGGGGAATTTTCATCAGCTGGCATACTGTTGGTACTCACCTTTCTGATCATCCAGTTCATGCTTCCAGAGACTTGGAAATACGATGGCATGGATTACAGCAGCACTGGCGTTTTTTATGCAATTCTGCTCGGCCTCGGCGCAGGGCTCGCAATCGGCAAGATCACGGAATACTACACAGGTACCGGAAAAGGGCCAGTGAAATCGATCGTCCGTCAATCAGTCACTGGATCGGCGACCACAATCATTGCCGGTGTGGGCGTAGGAATGATGTCGACCGCCATTCCAATTCTTATCATCGCAGTTGCAATCATTGGAGCTTATAGTTGCGCGGGTCTTTATGGGATCGCGATTGCTGCTGTTGGAATGTTATCGAACACAGGTATTCAGCTTGCAGTCGATGCTTACGGCCCAATTTCAGACAACGCTGGTGGAATTGCCGAGATGGCCGACTTGCCATCAGAAGTCCGAGATCGCACCGACAAACTTGACGCCGTGGGTAACACCACAGCAGCCATTGGAAAAGGTTTTGCAATCGGCTCAGCCGCCCTCACGGCACTTGCGCTGTTCGCTGCATTCAAGGTAACTTACAACGAGATTCCTAGTCACGCTGACAGCAAGATTGAAGGCATCGACATCCTCAATCCGTTCGTGATGGCATCCTTGTTCATTGGAGCGATGCTGCCATTCCTATTCTCGGCCCTGTCAATGAATGCCGTAGGCCGTGCAGCGATGGCAATGATTGAAGAAGTGCGACGTCAGTTCAGAGATATCCCTGAATTAAAGAATGCTTTGCAAGTGATGCAAAAAAACGAGGGCGACGAATTTTCTGACTGGTCAGAAGCTGACCAGCAGACATTTCAAAAAGCCGACGGAAAAGCAGAGTACGGCAAGTGTGTTGCCATTTCAACTCGGGCCTCGATCCGTGAGATGATCCTACCTGGCCTGGTCGCTGTACTTGTTCCGGTTGCTTTCGGCTTTGTTCCCACATGGCTGCCTGAATCTTGGGGCCTTGGTGGAAATACGAATGCTCTGATGCTAGGTGGCCTGCTCGCTGGAGTGACCGTCAGCGGTGTGCTGATGGCACTATTCCAATCAAATGCCGGCGGTGCGTGGGATAACGCCAAAAAAATGATTGAGGAAGGGTTTGAGGTCGACGGCGTGATATTGTCCAAGGGTAGCGAAGCACACAAAGCTGCGGTTGTGGGTGACACTGTAGGTGACCCATTCAAGGATACGTCAGGACCATCTCTTAATATCCTCCTGAAACTGATGAGCGTGGTAGCACTCGTAATTGCCTCCCTTATTTAGTCGTTTGGATTACAGTGCCAGAGCAGGTTTGCCGAGAAGCAAATTGTTAGCTTGCTATTATTCACTGACGTTATTCGCCAATCACAACCTATGCCGCAACCAATTACCGGGATTCTTACCCCCAACATCACACCAGTTGATGATACAGGTCGAGTCGATGAGGAACGTCTTCGTGGCTATGTCGACTGGTTGATTGAACGTGGGGTTGATGGCCTCTATCCCAACGGTAGTACAGGGGAGTTTGTACGCTTCACTGCCGAAGAACGTCGAAGAATCGTTCAAATTGTCGTTGAACAAGCTGGTGGCCGAGTCCCCGTACTCGCCGGCGCTGCGGAAGCAAACGTGAAAGCTACAATCGATGCTTGTGATGCCTACGGGGCCATGGGTGCCCGAGCTGTAGCCATCGTTGCACCGTTTTACTATCGACTCAGCAGTGAGGGTGTTTACGCATACTTCCGCGAGATCGCTGACAACGTTTCCATTGACGTTACGCTATACAACATTCCACTATTTGCATCACCCATCGAAGTCGACACCGTCATTCGACTTGCTTCAGAGTGCCCTCGCGTTATCGGGATCAAAGACTCTTCCGGCGATCTGCCGAACATGTTGCGCATGATTGCGGCGATCAAACCTCTGCGTGAGGATTTTACTTTCCTGACAGGCTGGGACGCTGCGCTCGCGCCAATGTTGATTGCCGGCGCAGACGGGGGTACCAATGCTACCAGCGGTGTTGTTCCTGAATTGACCCGTGCTATCCACCGCAGTGTGGTTTCTGGCAACATCAAGGAGGCGATGCGTTTGCAATACCAGCTCTTGCCGCTATTTGATGCAATGATTTCGCTTGGCGAGTTCCCAGAAGGTTTTCGCGCCGGAGCTAGATCAAGAGGCTGGAACCTAGGCTCTGGCCGCGTCCCACTGTCAGAACAGCAGAAAGATGCTGTGGCTCGCACCCAACGGGAAATAGACAATTTGGTAGCCGAAGTTGCTGAACTGGACGAAGCACTCGTGATGCCTCCTGAAGCAATCGAGAAGATCGTGCAGCGAGTGATGCGGCAACTTGGATCTTGATTCCAACTGCACGGCTGTCAATCTCCCCCATCGCAAATCGATGCTCACAAAGTGGATCGCAACAAATGATGCTCCTCCCCAGGGCGTCACTGTGCGGTATGTGTTCCCGACTACCAACTCAGTGGTACTGAACTGCCAAGGTTGTCACCATCAAATACCGAGTCAGGAACCTGCCTCCCTATTTTCCACTTAAACTCGGCTTTCACCTCAAAATCCTGCTCACCTCCAAGTGTCAGACTGAGCAATTTGACTGGCAACTGCACTCCGGTCACGGAGGACCACACCGATGTCGTGCGTGCATGCGGTCTGACAATCTTATGCAGTAGTGCCAATTCTTTTTCGCCACGATGATCTCCCAATTCCAAGACCTTCGTCAAGTCACTGCCCAATGACAAAAAGTCATCAACCTGAACGGGCACGTCATCGCGAAAAGAAGCAACACGCACAAAAATCAGCTTTGGAACCGGTTGATACTCAAATGCTGCAACGGTGAGGTCTTGCTGTTTGTAAATGCCGATCAGATTTTTTTGATGCAACTGACACTTATTACGTTCAAAAGCATTCCCTGTCGCAATACTTATAACCCCGCCTGTAGTCGCGCAGATGGGATCGAAAACACCGCACAAACGAAACCGAGCATTCAACGACTTAGTTCGGGAAGGCGGATGAACCTTTTTGCCCGTTGCACCATGAAATAGATCCCTGATCCTGAGCTGATCATAGGACAAAGCCTGTGAATCAATCAAATAGGCTTGTCCCATCTTTTTCGCGGGTGCCCCCAACAGACTCTGATCTGCAAACACCAGTCGCTCCCGATCTTTTCGGTGGTCGATAGCCCATTTAAACGCGAATCGACGGGCAACGAGTCTTTCTGAACCATCCACTTTTGCCCCGATGTACTTTTCACCAGATACATCGACAGCCAGTCGGTCCACCACCATGCTTCGTGACTGCAACTCCAAGATCCAATTCCTGAGCAGTTTGCGGTCTTGATTGGAAGGCACCCTGAACCTGGTCCAATCCACCGCAACATGAGGATGCTTAGCAGTTTCACCAGCGATCAACTTTTTCCCAAGCGAATTAGAATCGAGGCAAACGAGCTTTGAGCTTAAAAAAAAGCAGCACGTTAGCATCACCCAGCGACAAGAATTCATCATCAACTCCATGGACAAAGCACAAGGTGAACACACCACTCTGCTGCAATCACTCAGAAATTCATAGCAAACCAGCGATCGTTGCTTGGTCAATCGCTCAAACCATGCCATCGCGTTTCCCGATTACTGCCTGACTCGTGATCGAAAGGCAGATCGCCGTCATCGCGATTGGTCGCATTTTCATCACACTGCCTGCCCATTTCAGGTAGCCACCGACCAACGTAATATCCACTTAGGGGCACACAAATGGCTCGATCAAAATCAATGGCGCAGGCTTGTGCGCACCTCCAACTCAACAGACACCGGTGAAACTCCCAGCCAGTTACACGCCATCCCTCGTTCCTGTTTTCTGCCTGCCGGTATACACCAATGACATGATCTAGAGATGCAAACCTGCGGTCATACCCATCGCGATTATTACATTCATATCCGATCAGGTAGCGTGTTGAGTACGCGCCCACTACTTCTCGTCGTTGACAATCACTGCATCGCATTAAGTCCGTAACATTAGCAGCATCCAATCCCTCATCTTCTGCCCATGCTGAAATCATCTCACGACAAGTAGTATCGCTGAAGGCATAAGTACACTCCCACTCGTGAGGACTACTTCGCGCTGCTTCCGGTGTTCCAGCCACTCCAGAACTGCCATGAATCAGCACAATCATCAGTCCGATATAAGTATGCGTTTTCATCTAATTTCCTCTCTCACGAACAAGATTCAGAATCCCAACAAGTTCATTGTCGGGTCCATACACAAGCAAACGATCTGGAAACAATCCATCATCGAGATTTGCAACCTGCTTTCCCTCTGTTATCACCACCTCAACTACCGACATGATGCTTGATACATCGCGCCCGCGAACAGCAACCTCATACGATGCTTGACCTGGCCTTGATTTGGACTCAACCACGTACCTGAGCTGGTTCCGAGCAACTTTCAATTTTCCAGGTAGCACGATCATACGAGCAGCACCAACCCACTCAGTGCTCTGTGACGCAAGATGCAACGTGGATGGAAGAAATCGCAGCGGCATTGTGAAATGCAATCGAATCGGAAGATCGATAGCTTGAAGATCCCCCTCGGGATTCCGATAGTGAATCCGCACCAAATCATCCACAGCACCAAAAGAAAATGTCGGTCTCGCATTGAACTTGAATGCTTCTGCCTTCTGGACAACCGAACCGCTGGTCACAAAAGATCCTCTCAAACTTTCAATCCTCTGAATCCGTCCCCCCACCTCTTCGACCCTGCCAAAGACGTTGAACAATTCATCAGGTTCGGTCAGTTGCACGGTCGCTTGCGAAAGGGCCAAGGGACCAGTCATGCTCACATCAATATCCAACACAAAAGGATGGTTTGATTCGTGGAAGAAAAGACGGATCGAACGTCGGACCGTTGCTATTTTGTTAGATGAATCGAGCGTTAGCGATAATGTCAGACGCCCATCAGGTTTCATGTGACGTTTTTCCGGCACGACTGCCAAGCAACCACAATCCGGATCAACATCTCGCAAATTCAACGGTGAGCCCAACGAATTTTTGAGATCAATCTTTACGCGGACATCTCTACCGATTGGGTAGGCACCCACGTGCTTTCCTGCGCGAGACGGTAATGCTGCGATGCTCACAACACCCGTGGAAACATCGGATTTCTGATCGACCAACGGATCAGGACCTCCACCGAACACGGCGGCAATCATCACCTCTCCGGTCAAAAGAAGACTAGTACACACATGCATCAGAATGCTTCGCCAGACGTGCATCGTTTCCCCCCTGTAACTCAGCTTGCTTGAGATACTGTGCTTGAAACAAACAGAAAACAAATGCCTTTGCCTCTGCCTGTATCCGCTTTCTTTGCCACTCTGATCGCCGTTACGCGAACAGCACTGTCGCAGATGACTGCTTTCTTGGGCTTTGGATCGGACTTTTAACGGGGAACTACAAGTCGAAGCTGGCCAACCTCTCCAAAAGGTGTTCATGCGTTCACCTTTCGAGAGATTCAACGTACAGAGCTCCGGGAAAGCGTCAATCACTTTCATTCAAAAAACCCGAAAATACCGGGCTAATGAAAGCAATCGGGGCAAAGACTGAGCGGCTCCAAGGGTATGGTCATTTTCCGATCGTGACCCGCCCAAGAGGCTTTCTGACTCCCACGACTTGCCCCGTGAGACGATCACTCAACTCACACTGAAGAAGAAAAAACTCACCAGTCAAAAGAACACCGCGATCCAACAAGCAAGCGTCGCGGGACATCAATACTGAGGCATCTCAGTATCGATCTTGTTCGGGTTCGGCCCAAACACGTGGCCCGTCTTCATCCCAGTCAACATGAATCACGCTTGGATTGCAGCAGACGGGGCAATCTTCAACATAGCTCTGTGACCTGCCGGCAGCAGGATCGAGTGGAATGATGATTTCCTCACCACAACTGTCACAGATGTATTCGCCATCTTGGTCCATTACTTTTCCGATGATCGAGTAGGATTATTTAGCGCTGGAATTGGCCACGTCAAAAACAACCTTGAAGGCGGAGGGATCGACTGCAGTTCGGAAAGCATCAGTTGCTTCTTCTAATTTAAATCGATGCGTGACCAAGTTGGACAAATCGAATCGACCAGCCTTCAGCGATTCGATCGCCAAACCAAAGGGACCACACCTCGAACCCACCATATTTATTTCATCGATCACGATCGGTGCTAAAGAAACATTATGATCTGCAGCAACCGTGGTTTTCATAACAATGGTCCCACGCGGTCTGACCAATTGTAAAGCCAAGGGTAACCCCGTCACGGATCCGGTGCAGTCAACCACTAAATCGAACTCCTTCTCACACACTAGGTCCTGTAACTGAATGGTCTTGATCCCTAATCTTTTTAATCTTGACAGTTTCAGCTCATGTTTTCCAACCACCTGAATATTTTTCACCTGCAGAGAGAGAACTTGAGCGCACAAATTCGCCAAACGCCCATCTCCCAGTACGATCACGCTTTGCTTCGGCGATAGTTCGATTTGCTGCTGAATCTGCAGAGCGGCTGCCAAGGGCTCGATGAGAACAGCCTGATCATCACTTATAGAATCCGGCACGAGATGCAAACTTGCATGCGGGATGGCCACCTGATCAGCAAAAGCACCGTCATGTTGGTGGATGCCCACCACGGTTCGATGAGCACAGTGGTTACCCAGTCCGGACAGACAACGCGGACACTTGCGACAATTGCAGTTGATCTCACCGACAACGCGAGCCCCTGCAAAGGGTCCGGACCTCGCCATTCCAACGAACTCATGGCCAAGAACACCAACAAATCCCATGTACCCTTGTGCGAGTTGCAAGTCAGTTTCGCAAATACCGGCCTCGATCACATCGACAAGCACCTCTTCGGAGAGAGGAACGGGGGATGCATGCTCAGGCTGAAATCGCACGCCATTCTGGTCAAGACAGATTGCTCTCAATTTTCGGTTCCGCAATGAGTGAATGAGGTGTAGGACAGGAGCCCGCAGCCGTATAATCCGCCGTAGAGCAAACGCCTTCGATTGACTTTTGGCTGGATTTTAGCGTCATGGTGGACAACACGGACCCCACAACCCTGCTGGCGACCTTTGGCTTGAGCGAATTTCGCCCGGGTCAGCGTGAGGTAGTCGATGCGGTAGCGAGTGGCGAGGACGTCATGTGCGTCATGCCCACCGGCGGCGGAAAGAGCCTCTGTTATCAGTTACCGAGTCTATCCAAAAAAGGTACGACAATCGTCGTGTCGCCTCTGATCGCTTTGATGAAGGACCAAGTGGATGGCCTCAAAAAGCTTGGAATCCGAGCGAGCTTGATCAATAGTAGTCTGTCTGCTGCTGAGCAAACAGAGGTCCTCAATGAGATGGCAAGCGGCAATCTAAACTTGGTCTATGTCGCACCGGAAAGACTTCGCAATAGTCGGTTTCTCGACGCCATATCCAACATCAACATCAACCTTCTAGCGATTGACGAAGCCCACTGTGTCAGTGAATGGGGTCACGACTTTCGTCCCGACTACTCTCGTCTCGGAAGGTTTCGTGAGCGTTATTTAAGAGATGTTCAAACCATTGCCTTGACGGCCACGGCGACACCAATGGTGCGAGATGATATCTCGGTCATCCTCCGGCTAAAAACGCCTCAAGTTTTTGTGACTGGATTTGCAAGAACCAATCTACGTTTCAGCGTGACACATGCGAAGTCTGATCGCGAGAAGGATGAGGAACTCACTCGATACATCCGTTCCCAAAAAGGATCCGGCATTATCTATGCCGCAACCCGTAAACGATGCGAAGAGTTGGCTCAGTGGCTACCTGAGAAGACAAGACGTCCCATTGGTGCTTACCACGCCGGTCTCGAACCAGCGCAGCGGCAGCGAGTTCAGGACGATTTCATGTCCGGCAAACTATCAGCGATCGTAGCGACCAATGCCTTTGGAATGGGAATTGATAAAGCCGATATCCGTTTCGTCGTACATTACAACATCCCAGGCAGCCTGGAAGCGTACTATCAGGAAGCAGGACGTGCCGGTCGTGATGGACAAAACAGCGAATGCCGATTGATGTTTTCATACAGCGATCGTTACATTCAGGAATTCTTCATTGAGAACCGGTACCCACAACGCGAGACAGTCAAGAGTGTCTACGACTTTCTGTTAACCCGGAAAGAAGACCCAATCGAACTGACACTGGAGCAAATCCGGGAAGAAATCGGCGTCAAGGAAGGTACCGAAGCTATTGGAACTGCTCAGACATTACTGGCCAAATCCGGTGTTCTGCGCCGGCTCGATAGTGCTTCAAATCACGCGATCGTGCGTATCGAGAGCGATGTTGAAACACTAATGGACTTTCTCCCAAAAGAAGCCAAGCTACGTCGCAAGGTCATGGCTGCGATCGAGCGGATGGTAGGGCGACAGCGGCGTGAAGACGTTTATGTGAGACTACCACGCTTGGCTGATATGGCGGGTGTCGACAGCGACCAACTGAAACGAACCCTCCGCGAACTGAACCGTCTGCGATCGTTCGACTACATACCGCCATTTCGAGGACGCGCCGTTCATTTGGTTCAGCAAGACCTGACCTTTGAACAGTTGGAGATTGATTTTGAAGATCTTAATACTCGGAAGCGTGCGGAGTTCGATAAGTTGGAGGCCGTCATCAAGTTCGCCCGGACCGCGGGGTGTCGACAGCGTGTAATCCTGCAGTATTTCGGCGAAGAAGGCGCAGGAAACTGCGGACTTTGTGATCGTTGTCAACCAAATGATGGGTCGCCGGGACGATCCTCCGATATATGCCTTGCGAGTGACATCGAGGGAATTGAATCCAGCTCGTTGCTGAGAGGAATTCAGGTCGTCTTGAGTGGCGTCACCCGCATGCACGGTCGGTTCGGAAAAAACATGGTGGCTCAAATGCTTTGCGGGTCCAAGAACAAGAAGCTGCAACAGTGGAAGCTCCACCAACTGAGTACCTATGGACTTCTATCAGGCCTACGCCAAACGGAAGTGGTCAACGTCATGGATGCTCTGATTGAAACGGGCCTGCTGCAACAAAAAGAAGTTGACGAGCGGCGGCCCACCCTCCACATGACAGAGGATGGTCGCCGCGTAATGCGTTCAGAGGCACCTCTGCCGACTGGTCTTCAACTGCCTTTGCCACTTGCCAAGCGACTGGCCAAGGCTACCGGAAAAATAGAAGCAGCCGATGTCCAGTCGAATTCGATAGCTTCTGGCCACGGCAATTCGGAAGGTAAAGATGGTGAGACAGAAAACCCACAATCCCTTGAAATGGCTGAAAAACTGAAGCGTTGGCGTCGCAAGAATTCTGCTGCATTGGGAATTCCCGCTTACCGAGTCCTTACGAATGCGACGATCGACCGCATTGCTGAATCTTGCCCCAAATCGAGGGAAGATTTGGAATCCATTTCGGGCGTAGGTCCGGCGACGATGGAACAGTTTGGTGATGACATCATTGACTTGGTCGGATCGGTCCTATCAGATTCAGCCCGAGCATCGCAGAAAACGGATGGGGTTGCAGAGGAATCGGCCAATCAGGGGGACTCAGCAGCCATCACGGCCTCGCAAACCACGGGAAACATTGATTCCGAACCCAAAATCGGCATATTCCGGTCGAACTCTGGCGCAGCAGCAGTCCCTGAGTTGCCAACAGGGGACAATGTGGCAAAGGGCGAGCAGGCAGCTTATTGGACATGGCGGCTGTTCAGCGACGGTTATTCGGAGTCTGACGTGATGGCAATCAGGCATTGCGACTCCGCCGAACTGGTTTCTCAACTTTTGTTGGCAATGAGGAACGGTTTGATCGTCGATCCGGATTGGATCACGGACGAACACGGAACTGAACGGCTTCGTAAGTCCGGTAATGGGCCTGCAGTGGGCGGTTAGTCACTCAAGCCACGACTCACTACAATCTAAGCGAGATTCTGCCGCAGACAGCGGCTGATTTCGTGGTGTGCCCTCGATTTGCGGGCTCCTCACACCGACAGCAACGGCCAAAAAGGCAGGAAATGGATAAGAAGTCTGAGAAAAACGAAGCACCCGCATCCGAGCCTCAAGAGGGCAAGCGTGGGAACAACTCACTCATCATCGCTTTACTGTTAGCCGGTTCGCTGGTGTTGTTGTTTTATAACCGCGGTGAAGAGCGATCCACCGTGTCTGCGAGCTTTTTTCAGACTGAATTGGCACGTGGAAATGTTGAGGAGGTCAGCATTGGTGAACGGAGAGTCTACGGAACGTTTAAGACGGCTCCCGATAAACCCGTTGTCACCCCGGAAGAAGTGACATCGACAAGCGAGGATCCGAAAGACACGGCAGCGGAAGAGCCTCCAGCAGGTGCCGATGAACAGAAATATTTGAAAAAGTTTTACTTCAACCGCTCAACTGACGCCGGGGCCGCTGTTGAGTTAGAGAACCAGCTGAAAGCGGAGAAGGTCGAATACACCTACCTCGAACCCGACAACACGCAACAAATCATTTATTTCATAGCGCTGATTGGGCTTCCGTTAGCGATTCTGTTCTTTCTGTTCATGATGTTACGGCGAACCAAAAGCGACATTATGGGTGGCGGGTTTTTATCAGGTTTCAGTAAAAGTCCCGCGAAAAAGTTTGAAGCTAACGAAAAAATGGTGACCTTTGATGATGTCGCCGGTCTCGAGGGCGTCAAAGCCGATCTGCAGGAGATCGTAGACTTTCTGAAGACTCCCGGGAAATTCCAGAAGCTGGGTGGACGAGTTCCAAAAGGCGTATTGCTCAATGGACCACCAGGTACTGGAAAGACACTCTTAGCCAGAGCTGTGGCTGGTGAGGCGGATGTCCCTTTCTTTTCAGTCAACGGTAGCGAATTCATCCAGATGTTTGTTGGAGTTGGTGCTAGCCGAGTCCGCGATCTTTTCAAGACGGCAAAGGAGCAAAGCCCTGCAATCATCTTCATCGATGAGATTGACGCTGTGGGGCGGCAACGCGGTGCCGGTCTTGGTGGTGGCCATGACGAGCGTGAGCAAACGTTGAATCAGATTCTAGGTGAGATGGACGGCTTCTCCGGGAGCCAGGCAGTCATCGTCGTTGCGGCAACCAATCGGCCAGATGTACTTGACCCAGCTCTTCTGCGGCCCGGAAGGTTTGACCGCCACATAACCGTGGGACGCCCCACGATGAAAGGACGTGAAGCAATCTTCAAAGTACATGTCCGCGATGTACCATTGGCAGACAATGTTGATTTGAGACGACTCGCCGCTGGCACTGTCGGCCTGACCGGGGCCGACATCCGCAACATGGTCAATGAAGCTGCATTGTGGGCTGCCAGGCATGATAAGAAAATTGTCGACATGAGCGATTTTGACCACGCTCGCGACAAGATACTGATGGGTGCCAAACGTGAGGAAGTCCTTCAGGACAGTGAGAAAGAAAAGACGGCTTATCACGAAGCAGGACATACGCTGACTGCATGGCACCTGGACGGGGCACACGTCGTTCACAAGGTTACGATCATTCCACGTGGTCGTGCTCTGGGCGTGACGCAGTACGTTCCCAACGAGGATCGTCTCAGTATCAGTAAACGGGAATTGGACCACCAGCTAATCGTATTGCTCGGCGGTCGGGCTGCAGAAAAAATCATCTACAACGAAACGTGCGTCGGTGCAGAGAATGATTTAGAGCGTGCCACGAGCATCGCGCGTAGGATGGTGACCCACTGGGGAATGAGTCCGAAGATCGGCCCAGTCAGCTACAAGACAAGCGACGAGGATCCATTCCTCGGCCGCGAGATCCACCAGTCACGACAGTTCAGCGAGCACACGCAGGAGCTGATTGACGAAGAAGTTGGGCGAATTTTACTGGAAGCCGACCAAAAAGCCGAGCAGTTGCTCCGCGAACACCGAGATGACTTGGAAAGTATCACGCGATCGTTGCTGGAACATGAGGAACTTGGTGAAGCTGAACTGACAGACTTGATTGGACCATCCATCCAATCACGCACACAACTGCAGAACGCAGATTCAGAAACGGCGGAAACGATTGGTCCCGATGACGCGGATGCTCCTAAGCCGGATGTAGTCACAAAGACGGACCAGCCATCGTGAGAACGAGACTATCCCAGCTACCTCGAAGACGCTGTCGCCACTGATATTCCATGGGAAAAAAGCGTCAAAAGCAGAGAACGGATTTTCGAAAGAAATATCAGGGCCGCGTGCGAAAGGGAGACCTGACTCGCGAATTCCGAACGGGTGATGAGGACAGTCTGGCAGATGTTTCGCAGAGTGAACGCGTTAGCGGTAAAGGCGAGTTGACTCGAAAACGCACTGTTCAGTCCGCAAATAAGAATGACCAGCAGGTCATCAGCGGTGAATTAAAAACGGGCCGCGTTGTCAGTGTCCACGGTCTAAAAAGTCGGGTTTTGGCAGAGGATGGCGCGATCTATGACTGCGCCGTAAGGCAGGTTCTCAAATCACTCAGTATCGAACAGCGCAGCATTGTGGTTGCCGGAGATGACGTGCTGATACGTGCCGCATCACCGCTAGATGGCGTGATCGAGGAAGTCAAACCGAGGCGTGGTGTCATCAGCCGTACAAGCCGCGGGCAACAACACGTGCTGGTCGCTAATGTTGACTATCTGCTGATCATTACAAGTGCCGCCGAACCTGGCCTTAAACCAGTTTTGATTGATCGCTTTCTGCTGACCGCTCAACAATGTGAATTGGAGCCAGTGGTAGTAATCAACAAGGTCGACCTTGTTGATAGTGTCGAACTACAGCCAATGCTTGGTGTTTATGCAGCAATGGGTTTTCGTGTTTTGATGACGTCGGCGGAAACAGGTATCAACATCCCCTACCTCCGTTGCTTGCTGCAAGGAAAGCAAACGGCGGTGACCGGGCAGAGTGGCGTGGGCAAAAGTAGTTTACTGAATGCGATCCAGCCAGGACTAGGTCTTGCAGTTGCAACTGTCAGTCAGGACAACGACAAGGGTCGGCACACGACGACAGCGGCCCGCTTGATCCCTTTGGAAGGTGGGGGCGCTGTGTTTGACACACCTGGCATTCGACAATTTCAACTCTGGGACATTTCTGCTGGTGAAGTCGCCGGTCTGATGCCGGATCTACGTCCCTATGTAAGCGCATGTCGGTACCCCGACTGCCTTCACCTCAGCGAAGACGATTGTGCTGTCAAAGATGCCGTCGCTGATGGCCGTATCGATGCACGTCGCTACGACGCCTATTGCCATTTGCTCGAAGACGACCTGATGAGCGTATCCAAATAATTTCGCCGAAAAATCTGATGAGAACTCCTGAAAACCCTACTGAAAAAAAACCACACCCTTGGTTCCGAGGTGCCGCTTTAAGCTGCCTTGGCGTGATGATTGGAATCGCTTCACTGGTTCTCTTTTGTCATGCACTCGGTTTGAATTTACGTGACCAAGGCTGGGGATCAGGGAGTGACTCATGGGACACGAATCGTGGCGAAGTCATTGCTTCGTTTCTTGGCTTCGGGATCGGGACAATCATCTTCTGGCTCGGTTTTCACCAAACTACAAGAACCAGCTAAACTTTCTCGTTGTACGCAATTAGGCGATGATATCTCGGCGATTTTGCACATAGTCCCACAGAACGAAGCGGTCGAGATCGCGACCGCTAGTGAAAAAAACGCGGCCTTTTGTCGTTTGCGCCAGTCGTTGAGCGAAACGAATATCCTCTTGGCTCTGCGACCAACTTGGGATCAGAAAAATATTGATCGTTATGTCGTTCTTACTACAAAGCATCGCCTCCCGCATCGTTGCCTGTTCAGTGCGGGGATCTGGTGGATAGAGCATATACAGCTTTTCATCTTCGAAGTGCGCTGTTGGTAAACCATCTGTAATCAGTACGATTTGACGGTTCGGAGTATCGCAATTAGCGAGATTCTTCCGAGCGAGTTGAAGAGAGTGCTGGATATTCGTGAAGTGTGGATGTACTTCCTGCTCGCTGATATTTGGATCGCTCATGTCTGCCCATAGCTGGACCCAAGGATCATGGATCGTCACTGGCTTCGGCATCATGTTGATGATCTCACCTGGAGCCCTCAACTTTGCAAAGGTGAACATTTCAATGAATCTCAGAAAGTCACCTGGGTACTCCGTTTGGATGAGCCCCTGCAGCGCCAAAGCCATTCTTTTCACATTGATGTACTGGCCGTCGTATCGCATGGAACCACTCATATCCATGATGACGCAGGTAGCACATTTTGGATGATTCCGCGTTTTGTGAACCTCGATATCATCTGTCCTGAGACGAATGGGCCGAGTGTCTCCCTGCCGCAAAAGAGCATTGATTACGGTCTGAGGCAAATCAATGTTAGCGACACTGTCTCCGAACTCGTAAGGCTTTGTCTGCTGCAGTTCAACGGCGCCCTCACCAACCACATCTCCCTCATGACGACCACTTCGGGACTCCTGCAATTCGCTGAAGATTCTCTCCAGCAAGCGTCCCTGAAAAACCCGATAAGCCTGAGGTGTGAGACGAAATGCCCCATTTTTTTCGGGGTCTTTTTCGAGACCTTGCCTCTCAGCTTGCTCCCGGATCATATTCTCGACCTGGTTCCGCATTTCTTCGAGCTGTTGCATATCTGACGGCTGAGCAAACTCACCGAGCAGATCCATATCGATGACGCCGATTTGGGCGGTTTTGGAAGCCTGATCAATCTGCTTCAAAAGTTCATCGATTTTTTCCAGCTCTTCCTTCACCTCCAGAGCCTTCGTAATCGACATTGACTCACTGCCGATGAAGTCATATTTGCTTCCTAATTCTTCGATGTTGTGCTTATCCTCCATCCGCTGTCCCACCTGCAAAAGACCACGCGCTAGCGGACCAGTATCATCGTCGACGCGGTACCAAAGCCTCTCAAGCAGGTAGGGCTGTTCGTGAACGACCGCTTCTTTGAAAGCCTTCTCTAACGGCTTAGGAATACGCAGATTCTGAGCGGCTCCACGGAATGCCTTACGTGCCTTTTTTTGAACGCTTCGGCTCTCGTAGGTCGCAAGAATTTTTCGTTTTCGCTCCTCCAGCATCGCGCGAAGCATATCGAGGCTGGGTCCCATGCCAGCAATTTGGCTTGGATCCAACTTCACGGCACGAGCCAACTCTTCCTCAGATAACTCCTGATAGCTTCCGTACATCAGCGCCTGCTCGAACGCTGGTGAAACAAGATCAGGTGGTGCTTGTGTCGGTGGCGGAAACTTTGCCGGGTCGTACTTCTGGTACGAATGAATGACTCCACCCGGCCGATAGATCCGATCCTTGCCGCGACGCTCTTCCTCAAATTTCATATTCAATCTTACCGTGACGCTGACTGCGACTGATTTTTTCCATGCTATACAAACCTGCGAGTACAAACTCCACACAACTCGCTCTAACAGCCTCACACTCGCTTGCGTTCACCTCAAATGCCATGTCCCATGCAGGTGGCACTTTCTTCAGACGCTCGGCATACTGGGCACTGGGTAAAAGGTCACCGACTTCCACCCGAACGCCACCTCGGAAGATCTCGGCAATGGCTCCCAATCCATGTTCTTCAACATACTCGTTAAAAACAATCTTGATCGCCTCCGCGGTGACCGCCTCCAAGACCTGCCGCTCACTCATTTGATGCGTGCCCATCAGATCCAACTCAAGTTTTCCCAATGAACTTGAATGGAGGTGCCCGAAGTCGCTGATACGAGGCGAAGAGGGCTGCTCACCATGAATGATTCCCCGTTGACGAGCGGAGGCGATCAGTGTGCGAAAATTCGCAAGAGAGAATCGCGCAGACACACCAGAATCCTGATCGATGTACTTGCTGTGCCGAGCCTGATTCGTAATTTCCTCGATGATCTGATACATGAAGTAGGGAACAACAACTGGATAGTCTCCTTCAAGGTCCCCCCCCAATTCCTGCTGCAGGATCTCAATGCCTTGATCCCGCTCCTCCGGATAGTGCGTCTGGATGATCGTACCAATACGGTCTTTCAGTTGTGGAATCACCTTACCGCTGCGGTTGTAAGTCGATGGATTAGCAGAAAATAAAATCATGAGATCCAGATCGAATTGGATTGGATAGCCGCGGATCTGAACATCTCGTTCCTCGAGGATATTAAACAATCCAACCTGAACCAGATCATCAAGCTCCGGGAGTTCATTCATCGCAAAGATTCCCCGATGCAAACGAGGTATTAAACCAAACGACAATGCCTCCTCGGCGCTCATACTGACACCACCGGTTAATTTCGCTGGGTCGATTTCACCAATGATATCTGCGAACTTAGTTCCGGGACTGAGACGTTCCGCGTAACGCTCCTCACGCCCCCACCAGGCAATCTTGATGTCGGTGGGATCGTGCTCCGCGACAATACGTTTGCCAAGTGATGTGATAGGACTGGTCGGATCTTCATGAACCGGCAGTTCTGGATGATCAAGATATGGAATCCACTCATCGAGGAACCGTATCAACATCCGCATGATGCGGCTCTTTGCTTGGCCTTTCTCACCGAGAAATAGCATGTCATGCCCAGCCAAAAGAGCTAGATTAATTTCCGGGATCACCGTGTCGTCGTATCCCACAATCCCCGGAAAAAGCTCCTCACCAGTCGCAAGCATCCGAGTAAAGTTATCACGAACCTCCTGTTTTACGGTCTTTGACTTCCATCCGTCGTCCAACAGGGCCTGTAACGTGGTTGGCGGGGGAGTTGCCAGGGTGGGCTTCATGCGTTCAATCCTCAAGAAATGTGCGAACTATCCACGGCGATTGTAGTGAGATGAAAAGATCGAGGGCTGGCGAATATTCTGTGACCGGCTGCATGAGACAGAATCAGATGTGTTCAAGTGCGCATACATCTCGACGTTGTTGTCATCCTGCCAAGCTATTTTGTGACACTCATAGCCTTGAGCGTCCCCACGGATCAGTCCGCGGTCTCCCACAACTGGAAACCCGTATTACGAAGGTAATCGGGAAGGTTTTCGTTAATCTCACCCAACTCCATTCCGAACTCCAACCGCTGACTTTCGGACGCCGTTGCCATCGCTTTTTTTGCAAGAAAGAGTGCGTGTAATCTCATAGCCTGTCGGTTGAGCCCTGTTGCTCTCTCTGCATTGAGATTCCAACGTCTGACGAGGGTCAACAAGTCTTCGAAAGCAGGATTCGCCGGCAAAGCAAGTTCATTTTTTGCTGCCGACGCAACACGCGAATCCGATACACTCGAGAGCCAAGGCAAACCTACCTCCCAGCGTCGCAACACGAAACAATAATGACGCCCAAGAAGCCCCCGATTTGATCGCGACCAATTGTCAGGATTTTCAGAAAGAAGCAAATCAAACCGTTCCTTCTGCCGCATTGTTTGGCCAATCACTCGCGCGTATGCCGTAACGCATTCGGTTGCCTGGGTGTCCTGCAAAGTTGAACTGAGGGAATCCACAGAATCAAGAATCCGTATCGCAAGTTCCACTTGATCTGCGATCAACAGTTGGTCCAATAAAACCAGCCCATTCGCGAGAAGTTCTTGTTGTATTTCGGGCAAAGCTGACCGCATATTGGCTGCAAGGTAAGTCTCAACCGATAAGGACGCTGGTGCAAATTTATAAAGTTGCTGAAGGTCAGCGAGGTTTCGTTTCACGTCAGACACGCCCCTCGTCTGCCAAGCACTTTCAATCAATAAAACCGAGACTGCCCAATAGGCAGGAGTGCCAAGCTGAAGCGAATGTTTGACTTCTTCCAAAGCCACCAAACGTTGAGCCAGATCATCGGGGTTACCAGACGCCATCGAGATAGAGTCGCGTGAAACAATGGCATCTATTGCAGCATCCACTGCTTCGCTGTCGGGAACCAATCGCTTTGCCATCTCAGATACTTCTGCTGGTTCCTCATCGAACTTCGCAACCATTTCGGGTTGCTCCGAACCTGAAAGAGACACTCCTGATGTTGCAGCGCCATCAGGAGCAACTCCCGACTTTTCCCGCTCCAGCATGGTTATTTCGCGGGGGGAAGCAAACGGATCGGGCAAAAAACCAGAGGTGCTTTTTTCGAGCACCGGACTACCCGTGTTGGTTATTCCATCATTTTTCAATGCTGGACTGTTGCTCACTGAGATGTCACCAACCGGATTTTCAAGTTCGATAATCGTTCCCGGAATCGAGCCAAGTGAGACGATGGGTTTCGCCCCTTGAATATCCGACTCCAGCGTGTCCACGAGTTCCAAGTCTGGCTCAGCCAGTATTCCCAATCCATGCGCAAGATCTACTGATT
>NZGD01000120.1 GCA_002690925.1 Rhodopirellula sp. | reverse complement strand
GGCTCAGCACAATCAGTCGGGACAACCACATCGGATCACCACCAAGGACCACGTCACAAACGGTCTTCGACACAAACCCCTTGTCGTCATTCGACAAACCAATGGCAACATCAGCACAGGACATCGCAGGAATATCGTCGATTACATCGCCGAGATAGGCCACTGTGGCTCCATTCCGCTTCAACTGCTTCACACGCGAACAGCGCAAAAGGGGTTCTTTTGAGCCACTGGCCCTGAGGTCATCGCCAACCACCTCAACATTCACACTCAAAGATCTGAGCTGATTAAACAGTTCAGAAAAACGATCGCTCAATCTCCAGTCGATCAAAAGACGACCAATCACTGCCTCAGAACGACTAAATTCAACAATGTTCTGGCTAGCGAGACTGCCAGAGTCGACAACAGACTCTTCTTTATAAAAGCGAATCGTAATCGCCGTTTGATGTTCAAATTTAACAACATACGACGCCTTGGAAAGCTCCCCAGCATTGATCTCTAAGGATTGAACAGGCAGTGGTGTCATCTCCACATCCGTCAGCACTCCCCAGAAGACAGTGGCTGGATCAGCTTTGATGGATAGAGCAATCGAATAAAGAATCTGAATTAAATCATCGTCAGCAAGGGATCCATCGATGAACTGTTCACGACATTCAAAACTACCAAGCTGTTGCAGTGCATTGATGCTAATAAGCACATTGTCAACCGCCGACAAACTGGACAGGACCCTCGCATCTGCAATATGTACTTGATTAAGCGCCATATCTACCAACGCGGTCTCCGCAGAAGACAACTTGCACTTTTCCGATTCCTTCAAGGGGTTGAATGCCAGGAATGAAATCGCGCGTTCAGTTAGACCATTGAACAAGGACCACATTCCAAAACCCAACTGAAGCGGTGGGGCCAAGGAGCGATAAAGATTTTCAAGTGGGGCAGTGGGCGAGCTCAACGAGGTTTCTGACCATATTGTTTCCTCAATACTTAACACTGGAGCATCAGAAAACGACTGAAGTGCCTCGCAAATTGCCTCGCCCTGCAAGACATAAGCACCAAAGTGAATCTCATCACCAACTACCAATCTCAAAGGCAGCGAAGAGCCATCGAGAAGAGCATTAACGACAAGCAACTCACCCTTAACCAGCCGGGAATGGAGAAAAACATGTTGACCAATCGTGATGCCGTAGAGCATGCCCGGCTCAACCTCTCCCAGAGACAGCTTCGAGGCGCAAGGTTCGAGTGAACCCCGATCAACAGGACTGATCAGAACCGCATTTTTAAGGCGCCCAATGAAATCAACGAATTCCTTACTGCGTCCCCCTGTGCTTTGGCTGATGGACTGGAACGCTTCCTTGGAACTATCCAAAAGCCCATCCAACAGGGATTCCCGTGCCAAACCACCGCTAATCAGGGTTGTGGAGAGGGCCACCTCAACAGATGAATGAAGAAGATGTTGCGTTGTCACTGCATCACGAAATAACCACTGCCAGATTGAACGTAGAAAATGTCTTAGAAGTGGCAAATTCAGAACAATCGCAGATGTAGCCAATGCCAGGGGCGGGACGACAAGCAATGCATCAACCGCCAAGACAGAGGCACACAAGGCACCATTGCGAACCGCGTGGTGAAAAGATTGACTCTTGACAATATCTGCAAGCTGGTTTTCCTGAGTAAGCGCAGTTTCCAGAGAAGTGTCAGAAAATGGATCAACAAAACAGCGATTTAAGACTGTAATAAGATGCTCACGATTCCCCAAAGGAAAACGAATCACAACAGTCGAAGACACCACATTGATCCGATGACTGATCAACCAATGGGTACGGTGAAGAACGGATCCACAATGACGACGCAATCCAAGTGAATTGGACAAGCCAGGATGAAAAATTCTCAGGCGGCCATCAATCTCACTTCTGATCACCCATGGAGCGTCTGTGTCTTGAAGACTGGCAGCCATGATGTTCAGATTTCCCCGACAAACGGTCTCCGAACAGTCAACGCAAGATCAAAGACAAGGGTTGCCAACATCAAAAGCCAAACCCCGGGTGACAATGGCAAGAAGAGACCAATAAAGCCAAGTAGAAACAATGCCAGCGATGTTAGGAGTGCCGAGAGAGACAACGACATGGATAAAGCGTTGGCCAAACAACGGGCGGAATCACGCATCCAAGACCTGCTTTGAGCAGAAACAGGGCGAACCACCTCTGTCGGTGAGAGAGGGGTCTCGGAAACAACAATTCCCTGACGGATCAATTGTTGACGAACACCATCGCGCACCATTCCAGTTAGATCCTGCCCAAGTTGAGGACTTAAATTCCCCAACCTGATGATGATCAAAGACTCAGACACAGTGTTCAGACGGATCACCCACTCGGATGGGGGGAAGATCTGTTCAAGATCGCTGCGTAATCGCGCCCAGTCAAGCTGCTGAGCTCGAACGATCCGATATCGCCAACGGCGATTGGTTGAATGGATCAGATTCAAGGCGGGAGCCATTGATATCAAGCCACCATCACGTTGTAGAGATTGCTGTCTTTGCAGTAGGTCCACTGGAAGCCCTCTGGGTCGTGCTCAGCAATCCAGGAGCTGAAATCATCACGCCGGCGACGGGCCGAAATTTTTTGATAACTCACACCCACCCGCTCGGAGAGCTCCGTCACCTTGAGAGGAAGTGCTGAAACCTTGCTCTTTTGAATTCCCGCCCCATCAGTTGCAACAGGCTGTGGCTCGTTGACAGATTGTTCAGTAGCAAGTGGTTCAGTGGCAGTTGGTTCAGACACTGCATGCCGCGATGGCAGCGCGCGAGCCTGGAAGCCCAAGGCACGAATGGCATTGCCAGCCGCAACCAAACACGATCCATTGTTCAGGAAAACCGCTGCAATCGGGCTGACGGGGAGGAACGTACCGATCACCAGGGCAGACAGGTTGGGGACACCGACAATGGCGATGTTTTGCTTCACCAAACCGAAGGTGTGACGAGCTAGATCTTGAGCCACAATCAGATCGGAGACCCGATCATTTGTGAGAACAATGTCTGCCGTTTCACGAGCAAGATCACTACCAGAGGCGAAGGACACCGAGACATCTGCATAGGCGAGCGCCGCAGAATCGTTGATGCCGTCCCCAACAAACACCACTTTTTTCCCTTGGGCCGTGAAGTGCTGAACGAGTTCCGCCTTTTGATCAGGAAGGGCATCTGAATGAACCTCCTCAGGCTTCAATCCAATGTCTTTGGCAACTGCATGAGCAACCGGAGCAATATCGCCAGTCAACATGTGCGCCTCAATTCCACGGCGATGCAACTCCGCAATCATGTCGGGAGTATCTGGACGCACCTGATCAAGGGCATAGTGAATGGAAGCCAGGCGACCATTCACAGAGAGATAGATAGGGGTTGCAACCCGAAGCTTGGGATCAGCTTCAAACACCGGAATAACGACATTTTCTTCCTCGAGCAACTTGGAATTGCCCAGGAGGACTGTCTGACCATTGACTTGCGCGCAGACACCACGTCCAACCCTGTAATCCCAACTTTCGCAATCGATCACAGACACCTGCTCTTGTTCGGCATAGTCCCGAATCGCTTTGGCGATGGGGTGGTTCAGTCCCTGTTCAAGTGATGTTGAAAGCTGAAGAAGCTCATGGATTCTCTCGTGGGTTGGAGAGGAGATCACAGCTCCAGAATCATCGAACATCAAAACCTCAACAATCGAGGGATGACCTTCTGTCAACGTTCCTGTTTTGTCGAAGACAACGACATCAATCGTTTCAAGCTGTTCAAGAGCACGGCCGCTTCGAATCAGCAGGCCTTGACTGCCTGCTCTCGTGAGAGCGGCCATAATGGCCGTTGGAACAGAAACACGAAGACCCGTTCCAAGGTCGAACATCAGCAATGAAGCTGCCTGGGCGATGTTGCCGGCACTTAGCAACAGTGAAATGCCTGCCAGAGCCAACGTCGGCATCACGAATCGGTTCGCAATGTTGGCGGCAAAATTTCCAACTCTTGTATCAAAAACCGGCGCTTCTTCAATCATCTTGGTGATTTGACCCACTCGGGTGTCGTCGCCAACGGCAGATGTTTCAACAACAATGTTGCCCTCAAGAACGATGAATCCAGCCAGAATTTCATCCCCAGGCCCTGAGTGCCTTGGTACTGATTCGCCTGTTAATTTGACAACATCAAGTGACGCCTCACCCGACTCAATAACGCCGTCAATGGGTATCTTGTCCCCTGGCAAGAAGACAACTCGATCACCAGCTGATAAATCAAAACTGGACACAATCACCTCACCATCTTCGGTGAGCAAGCGCACATCTGATTGAAGGCTGGAAACTAGATCTGTATTGGATGAATGAGCAATACGCTGAGTTGCATCACGAACAGCCTCACCACCCTCGATCATGGTGATCATCATGGCGGGCCCTAGCAGGAATCCCTCAAGGCTGTGAAGGAGAACAGCCAGAGCATCTAGAAAATCGACATTGATTTTCTTGTCCTTTTTGAGACCATCCCAAGCTCTTTTAAAGCTCAAATGAGCCGAGACAATGATGAAGCCCCCAACAGCCAAGGGCGGCAATGCGAGTGGTCCGGAAAGAATGGCTAATGCCAGTGAGCAAACAGGAAGAACGATGCGTGTTGGAACAAATTTCTCATCATCCTCATCATTTTGTTGAGAGGCCTCAACTCTCGACAGGGCAGGTTCTACAACAGGTATTAATGGAATATCGCCGCTGTTCTGTGGAAGAGAGTTCAACCACTGCAAGGCGTCAACATTGGATTTTTTCGCAAAGACAACGACGTAACAACAAGCCCAACGGTTAAAACGAACAGCTTCAACATCATCCAGAGAGTTGATATGCCTCTCGAAATTGTCTGGATCCTTTAATCCAGGCGAAACACTAAATCGCAGCCGCTTGGAAGAAGCGTGCAAAATTCGATCGATAAAACGTGGAAGGCTGGGAGCACAAACTTTTTCTCTTGTACCACCAGATCCATCAATCACATCAAATCCGGTTGTCGCATCGACTTGAAAGGAAGCAGCCATGAGTAGGAGATGGTGGAATTTTTAAAAAAGAATTACTCGACAGTCACATCAGTAATAGTTGCTGATTTTGCAGTTTTAGGGGAGCCATTTTTGGCCACCTCCTGATCTGCAATCTCCTCAGAGGATGATTCCGACTTAGCCTCTTCAACAAGATCGACAAAAGATTCAGCAACTTCTGCTGCACTTTTGGCAACGCCACGCGCTACCTTGCCAGCAGCACCAGCTGCAACAATGCCAACTTTGACGCCATTTTTGGCCATGCTGCGGCCAGCTTGACCCATCGAATCACCCAATTCCTGGTTTCCCATCTTTCGCACCACTGGCGCCATGGCCATGAGGGCAGCTCCCGCCCCAAATGCGACAACCATCTCAAATTCGAACATGGGTGGAGGGGGGATTAATCCGTTAGACAACTTTACTCTGATTTATGTGATTTGATATGCGGATTCCCCAAAAGCACCAATCTGTCGACAGCCGTGATCCGATTTATCAGCAGTGACCGGTGTCGAACACTACATTCCGTGATCAATGAGCTCATTCAAGCAGACATCATCAGCTCAAGATCAACGCTCCTCGATACAAGAGGTGATTTTACTGATCCAGAAACCGTTGGCAACGAGTATGCATGGATACACTTCGATCACAACCAGGTTCTCGAAGATCTTTGGAATGAATTAAATCCACATGCGAAAGAATGGTGGGACCTTCTCGACATCAGCGAAAAGAAATCTGCAGAACTTCCATCTTTACCTGGCATAGAAGATATCACCCGACTTATTTTTATTTGTCGTCACCTCAATATAGATAACAGTGATCAAGACATCGTCGTGATTTTGCCGCAACCACATCACGCGATACGGCTTCTAGGCATGGCACAGCAAGGGCCTTTTTTGATCGAGAACCTTCTCGAACCTCTACTTAATTGGTGGGATAACACCAGGAAGTCGTTATCAGCGGTAGAAACACTTCTAAGGATTAAATTACCATCATCTCAGCAACTGCGATTATCCGCGCAATGGAGACACTATTTTGAATATCTTCAAACCATGTGCAGTGACAGGATGCTCCATCGCTTTTATTTAATTCTTGATGGAGCCGATCAAAGCATATTGCACTTAATGCGACGCCTGAGTTTATGCGGCATGAATGCAGTCACTCCAAGCGGTCTGATCATGAGCGATCTTGATTCACAGGTGATGATTCAAATCAGCAATGAATTAGATGCTTCCATGATCGAACTTACACCGAGCGACCAGCTCAACAAGGCAAAAATAGAGCAAATAGAGCGCAAATACAAGGCTAATCATTTTATTGATACCGCTCACCAATCAATCTCTATTTATCTACCCGGTGTCAAGAAATCGGATCTCGTCATTAAACAATTTAGTACAACTATCTTTCTATTTTATTTAGGCCACAAACGTGTAATAGAACTACCTGAATCTTTAAACACACTAACTTGCCAAAGAGGGCAAATCAATCTGGGCTGGCTAACACTTTGTTTTATTCAATCGGAACAGAATGCTTAGACCCAGGCGGTCTCCAGCCTAAAGACCAAGCAACAAGAAAAAAAGGTGTTCCAGGCATGATTGGCAGTATCCAGCCAAGGATGGCGAAAACGATCATCGTTTGTGCCGTGACATGACAAAGCTGACGATTAAACAGTTCTTGTCGTGTTGGTGGTAGCTGAGGACCGAAGGAAACAGTATTGATTAAAAAATGATCAAACCAACCTTGAAGGTCAATGGCATTGAGTTTTACACAACTATCTGCAGAGCTAACTAATACCCCGGAGCAACCAAATGTAAATCTGAAAATATAACTTGGAAAACAATATTGAAATGAACTCTGCATACACTGCTGAGATCTTTTAGAAAGTTTCTGATTAAACTTAAATCTTACGCGTCCCGGCAGAGCGTGCCGAATTTCAACCAAGGTTCAAGATTTGCTGGAGGTAGCTGGTTTAACAGTCGTTTTTGGCTCAGCGAGATCAGCCTTTGCTTCGGCGAGAATATCGCCAAAGCTTTCTCCAACTTCACTCAAACCAGACTTCATACCAGAGAAAAGGCCAGAAAATTTTGAGCCGATAATCAAGCCCACTTTCAAACTTTGCTTCGTCAACCCTCGTCCAGCACCGGAAATGGTTTTGGTGACACCACTTTCACGGCCCGCCACTGAGGCTGCCACTGGGGTTAGAGCAACAAGACCAGCTCCGACGCCAAAAGCAATGAGGTACTCAAGTTCAAACATGGCCTTAAAACAGATAATGTCAATCTAGGGACCTTTTGTGCTTTTGTGAAGTGTTGATGATCACAAAAGTGGTTACCTGCATCTCAACACAACCATGACCAAGTCAACTGACCTGGGTCACGAGGGAAAGAATGATCGAAAGAACCGTCGAAGCAAACAAAAAAGCAGCAATGCAGTGAATAATCACGACGCGGCGAATTGAAGAATCTTCAACACTGCAATCAGTCATCGAATATGTAAGTCCAATGGAATAAGCAACGTAGAGAAAATCACTGAAGCTGGGCTCTGACCCTTGAAAAACAAATGCCTGTTGAGGTTCATTGTCCTTTAAAGCAACAGGATTCTGCTCAAAATAACTTTTAGCGTAGTAAATAGCGAAACCATTATGCAATTGAAGCCAGGCAAGAAACAAAGAAATGAACGTTAGGAATACCTGGACATAATCTGGTAGAATGTTTTTCTTATCATGAAGATCGTTAATACAAAAACAAAGAAGTCCAACACTCATAAAGACGAGCGCAACACTGCGTAAGGCGACATAGGATTCAACCGATTGCCACCGCTGGAAAACCTGACGTGTTTCCTGCAACGAAAGCGTCCAGGTTTTTCGGTACAGCGTTAGCAAATCCCACATCAACGCCATGGTGATGGAAATAGTGAAGGTCTCCTTCAATGTGACGAAATGGATCAAGGCCAATGTTGTGACAAATCCAACCAACAGTGAGCGGATTAGACGAAAACGATCTGTAAGAAAGCGTGGATGCATCATTTAGATTTGAGCATCTGAACCTTGAACACTTGAACAGTCTGAGCTGTAATTCGGTTGTAAAATTTGGGTATCATTACTGATTTAACCAGCATTGAAATAATAACTGCGCCGCACACTGAGTTGGCCATTAGATGATACGCCTGATATGGAACGATTTCAGACATATTGATCTCAAACATTTCCTCTAGTAAAATAGGTGCTTGTACTACTAAAGCCATCGAGACGGCACCCTTTGGACTCCAAGCTGCCAAGATTTTTTTCTCGTCACTTGCGATTGTCTCTCCACTAAGAAAAAGCCAAACACAGACTGGACGAATCGCAACAACTCCAAGCCAGACATAAAGAGCAATTGGTAAATCAACGAAAAATGACTTCGCATTAAGACCGAGACCGATCGCGAAAAATAGAATCGCTTCACAGGCAATATTGAGCGACTCCAATTCGTCACTAAGGAATTTAATTTCATCTTCGGTGGATGAACTTCTGTACGAAATAGAGGTGACAACCCCCATAACAAGTGCACAAAGGTATCCCCCATGGCGCAGGGACAGATCTGAAAACACGTAGCCAAGAATCGTAAATCCAAATGCCACAAGCACAAGTTGAGGTTTGGACGTCACAAAATGACGAATGACAAGATTCAGCAGATAGCCAAGGATCACACCACACACAATGCCTAGAAAAATGCCTTTGAAGATGTCCTGAACCAGAACACCTTGATTCATCGTTGAATAACCCGGATTAATTTGCAGCCAAAACAGAATAAGCAGCTCAGCTACAGCAACTGAAATTGCTGCCGATATTGATGTTTCTACTTTGAAAATGTTGATAAAAATGGCCTGAAATTTTTTAACCTTTCTTGCTACAAACGAAAACGAATTCCAATCATTGACTGAGAGAGAATAAATAATGACGACAGTGATTAGAGTGAGAACACCTTCATCAACGCCCTCTGCATAGCCTAGCTTCTGGAAGACTCCCAGCCCAAATCTTATATACATTAACCAAAACAACATACTTAATGCCGTGCCAAATAGGGCTAGCTGCATGGAGCTGAATAACAAATTACTTCTCTTCAAGAGCAACCGATCTGATGTCAAACCGCTAAAAAACAACAGCACACAAAGAGCAATGACATGAACCTGCTCCAGGGGAATAGTGTTAAACGTAAAATTTGCAATATTGATGCACAATCCAAGTAAAAACAAGAAGATTGAACCCGGTATACTTAGCTTGGCTCCAAACTTATCGCATAACGTGCTGACAATCAGGAGAAGCGCAAAAGCAATAAGTGTCGTTTGAAATGATATCTCTAGAGAAGAAGTTGCTTCTGACG
>NZGD01000119.1 GCA_002690925.1 Rhodopirellula sp. | reverse complement strand
CTGCTGTATCTTTGGCAGCTTCTGTCTCGCAATGGTCTTCGGTAACGGTCGGAGTAGACGCTTCGGCTGCATTGCTCTCTGAAACGTTTGTTTTATTAGCGTTTGCCAACTTTCTTGCGGCGCGTTTCGCGACATGGGCTGCCGCGATCTCTTCCATTGTTTTCACTTCATCGGGGCGTTCTTTTCCAAATTGTTTCAAGTACTGTGCCTCAATGAACTGAGTCAGGGGTAGCTTCCATGGCTGATTTTCTCGGTCCGCATATTTCGCGAACCGTTTCGGGCTCAATCCGAGTTCTCTGGCCATCTGGATATGCGCGTCGGACAGTCGAAACTGCTTTCGTGCATTGATCCAAGGATGGAATTTGTGGGGAATGCGGTTCGTTTTTGCCATGGTGCTATGTTTAGCTTGCTGGTCTCACGAATGAGAAGACAGTCCAAAAAGGTGCAGGTTGGTGCAGTAGACGCGGTGAGCATACTGCCGTGTGAATCGAGGGCAAACTGATGTAAGAATTGGAATGGTTAGGGCTCATGCGTCACCATTCTTGTGGCCGCCATGAATGAACCAGATTTTCCATGCAGATGAGAAATTGCTTCGCCAACAGTCATCTTGACCATTCTATTGGGCATAGCATACTCGCGCGTCGAAGCGTGTATAGCATACGTATAACGCATGACAGCGAGATCAGATTTGCTCCGGGCTGGGGCAGGCGTTACGATTCAGGTGTGTGGGGAAGCTCAATTCCCAGATATCCGTTCACTATGGTCATCCTTTTAGGGAATTTTGCCAGATGACATTTCACTGCAAGCGACCGCATTTTTGTTTTGTCGAGTTACGGGATGCATTTTCCGATCGAAGGTTACGATTCGCCTATCTTCCTTTGGCAATTTGCCTGCTTGTGGTGGTAGGCTGTAATACGGATGTCGACCAGTCAGCCAATGACAACGCGTCGGATGCTGCTTTTAGCATCACTCCCGCGGATGCGATGAATGATCCAAAGCTGCGATCTGCGGCTGCAGACTCTTCTGCGGCACAGGCAGCTGCTGAGGCCGCGGCGGCTAAATCAACACCGAGTTCGCCAGCAGGCGAACTCACGATTGGTGATCCGAATCCAGGGCTACGACTTGCCAAATTCGTCAAGGGTGATGAGGTGAAGGCTCCGCTAAAAGACAATGTTACTGTCGTCGAGTTCTGGGCGACTTGGTGTGGACCCTGTCGTGCCGGGATGCCACACATTAGTGAGTTGCAACGCGAATATGGTGACAAAGTGCGTTTCATCGGAGTGACCAGAGAGGACGAGGCTGTCGTGACCAAGTTCTTAGGGTCGGTTGGCCCCGGTGGCAAAACGTGGGATGAAGTGATTGACTATCGGTTGGCATTGGATGATGGCGGTTGGACCAACAATGCTTACATGCGGGCTGCAAACCAGAATGGCATCCCCTGTGCTTTCATTGTCGGTCGAGATGGGGCTGTGGAGTGGATTGGCCATCCCGCGGGCATTGATCAGCCATTGAAGCAAATCGTGGATGGAAGTTGGGACCGGCAGGCAGCGGTTGCCGAATTCAAGCAGCAGGCGATGTTCGATAAATATGCTCAGAAGTTGAATGGAATGCTTCGAAGCGGAAATTTTGATG
Source organism: Rhodopirellula sp. (assembly GCA_002690925.1). Lineage (GTDB taxonomy): Bacteria > Planctomycetota > Planctomycetia > Pirellulales > Pirellulaceae > Rubripirellula. Next base: position 24,487 of record NZGD01000119.1, on the reverse strand, counting down.
CCGCGTTGTCTCTGCTTAATGAAATGGAAGAGTCGTCCGGTGGTAAGTCCATGCCGCTGTTGAACAATCGCCTCATGATTTTAATGATGGCTGATCGTGCGGAAGAAGCGTCCAGTGTCAGGAGCGAATTGATCGAAGCCGCATGGGATGATGCAAGCGTGCTGAACGGAGTCGCGTGGGAAACTGCCACGGCGGATAACGCAACTGATTTGGATCTTGCTCTTAAAGCAGCAAAACGTGCTAGCGAAATTCGTGAAGACAAAGATGCAGCGATTCTTGATACGCTGGCACGGTGTCATTATGAACTGGGGCAGCTTGATGAAGCGATTAAGGTGCAGCAGAAAGCTGTTGATCTCGATAGCAATATGCAGGAGATTGCAGAGGCATTGAAGAGGTATCAGGATGAGAAGGCCGCTGCCGATTCCAACTGAGTTCCTCGTTCCCACAGTGACGCGATAGTAGACAGCCACGTGCCAGTAAACGAAATGTTTGTAGGCATTGAGCCGTCGAGTCCGGCGCAAGCTGGGCCACAAGGTCTTTGACTGTCCACACACTTTTCGTGCGTAGGATTCTACGCCAAAGATTTCAGGGCGATCTCTCGGTTTTGTTAGAGTTAAGATTTTGACGATTCAGGCTGCTGGCAGTCTTTGCTGCGCAGAAGAAAACGGCTGGCGGACGATAGCTTGATGGAACTCATTAGCATAACGCTCTTCTGTCTATTTCTGGTTCTTTTAGCCATTACGGTCATTTTATACTTTCTGTCTTTCGTGAAATATCTCGAACGCGGAGAAGACGAAGCAGATAAAGTTGGTGTGGCAAAAACTTCAACGCCGGATATTCGAAAGAACCCTTACGTCGGCTCTTCTGCGGTCGAGGCTGACGACAGAAAGAAAGTGTCGCGATTTTGCGTCTCCTGTGGAGCCACGCTCCAGAGCGGAGTTTGTGAGAACCGCTTGTGCAGCGAATAGCAGCTTTGCGGTAAGGCGTGGTGGATTTTACCCAAGGTCTTGTCATTGAAGGTTCCGTGACAAGATGCAGTGCATGTTGCAATAGAGGAGGAGTGATGCCGTATTTCAGGAAGCTTCCTCCAGAGGATTTGAATCCTTGACCTGCAGCGCCGTCGAGCGGTTTGCGATCCAGTTTGCCGTGGTGCTGAAATTGTGGCTTGAGCCATTCAGGATCCGAAGTCCATTGTTAATTGAAATTCATAGGGTTCGTTTGGGCAGCGCCTTCGGGGTCCGGTGGCTGATTTTTCCGCTGTAAACACCTGAATGTGGAATTGAGCTACTTAAAAAGCACGGAGCAGCTGCGGTTCCACAAATCCTCGCCGTGATTGGGGGCATGCTGTTTCAGCTCGTGTTTTAGTTACTAACGGGGCTGTCCCGCGACAGAAAAACCTGCGGGGGGGCTGTAGGAGTGGTGGGACAGACTACGAAAAAGTGCGAGGTGGGCGGTTTTGGGTAGAAATTTTGATTCACCACATGCAATTTGCGTGCTATCCTCAGGTGAAGTCACGTATTTGAGGGGTGTTTTGTTGAAAAAAGAAGAATCTCAGTCAGTTGCCAAAAGGCAGCGAGCACGGAGCCGGTTTGGTTTTACCATGATCGAGCTTCTGGTGGTCATTGGGATCATTGGGCTGCTCATTGCGATGCTGCTTCCTGCGGTGCAGGCAGCTCGGGAAGCTTCCAGACGTACCGATTGTTCCAATCGTGTGCGTCAATTGGCGCTTGCCACTCATATGCATCACAACGCATTCAGATATTTTCCGCCCGCCCGTTACGAATCGAGGCCGGATGCTGCTCCCTACCAACAATGCGGGCTGGAAACACCCACGTGGTTGGTTCGTGTCATGCCATTCCTTGAACAGGTGTCTCTTGCTGAAAAGTGGGACCTTTCCAAGCCTTGGCATGAACATAGTGAACAGGTGCGGACCATCGTGCCAGATGTTTTTCTCTGTCCGTCGCGTCGCAGTGGCACCAGTCCTGTCGGGATCCGAGATCTCAGAACAACCGTTACCGGCGAGGGTGGCCGGTTGCCCTGTGGGTGTCCTCTCCCGCCACGCCCTCGAACGGTGTCGATGAGTGTTAAGGGAGCTCTTTGCGACTATGCGGGAAACCATGGTGATTTGACCCCAGGAGCTACGGGAAATCCGACTGATTTTTATTTTGGAGGCAACGGCACGGGTGTGATCATCAGTGTTAGGCCCAATTGTAAGAACGGCGAGGCTATCAGCCCCTTGGACCGCATCCGCATGGCATCCGTAAGTGATGGGACATCAAGCACTTTCCTGTTTGGTGAGAAATTTGTCCCATTGAATAAGCTTGAGCAGTTCCCGTTTGATTCACCTGCTTATGACGGAGATCACTTGCCGGCTTCCTGCCGATTGGCGGGACCTGGCCTGCGGTTGGCAAATGGTCCACGTGATGTCTTGGCAGACATGTTCTCATTTGGAAGTTGGCACCCGGGTGGAACTCACTTTGCCCTAGTCGATGGTAGCGTGCGTTTCTACAGTTCCCAAACAGACACTAAGGTTCTTGGTTCTTTGGCGAATCGACGTGACGCTCGCGTTGTCGAGATGACACCGTGATCGTGTTTGATGGAACAAAGTGGGGGCTTCTCCTCGGAACCGTGTTGCTGCTAACGATCGCGGGCTGCAGCAAGTCTGAAGGTCCAACTTCGGGTCTGGTCCGATTCGATGATGGTACGCCGGTTACATCCGGTAGCATCGAGTTTCGCAGGTTGACCGATAAAGTACGCTTCGCCAGCCGCATCAATCCTCAAGGCATGTTTCAGCCCACCAGTCAGGAAGGCGCCGTTGGCTTGCCACCTGGAACTTACGAGGTCGTGGTCGTGCAAATTGTCCTTACCGAGGACTTGGCGCTTGAAGCCCACACACATGGGAATACTGTCCCCCGTCGTTACGCCGACTACTACACCAGTGGCCTCAAAGTGGACATTGCACCCAATCAAGTGAAGCGGGTCGAAATTGTGGTGCCAGCTGATGCTGACCCCGCGACCAGCGAGAGTGACTAGTGGCCAGCAATAGCGACCAGTCCCAAGTCACGTGCGGCAGATTGCTTCTTGCACGATGCCTGGTTGCTTCGGTTGAAGGTGTTTTTTGCGGTGTTTGCTCGGCTTGCCAGATGCGAGGCTTGGACTTCACGAAGCTTGCCGACGCCCCCGATTTCATGTGCTTCAACAAGACGTCCAGTGTCAATATCCACCGTAGCTTGATTAGCGATGATGTTAGGGATGGACGCGGGCAAGGGGGCAGCGTTCTGCATCAATCTCATACGTTCAGCTTCCGATCCTGTGGGTGAATTTCTATGCATGCTGATATCTGTGATTCGGACGACCCAATAAGCGTTGCGCCGCAAAGAGCGAACGCAGGGGCAGTTTCCGGTTGTATGAAGGTTTTGGCGGTCTTCGCATGTTTGTTGGTTTTAGTTTGTGGTGGGGGAATGCTCTGCGTTATGTATGTTGGGGTCATGGGGCCTGCTACTTATGTTTATCCGTCTGATCAGACTCCTCAGCGTTTTTTGACCGCAGCGCAGGAAGTGGGTGCTTTGCAGCCAGGGGAGAATGTCGAGTTTTTTTATTCGACAGGATTTACTGACGTGAAGGAGGGCTTTACTTACGTGAGCGATCAGAAAGTCGTGGTTTACGATCCCGAGGTTGAGCCTCCTCTAGCTACAATCAACTATGGAGACATTAAAGAGCTGGATTTTGAGCGTGATGAGTCGTTTCTTGGGGACAGCATTATCACTGTTGAGGTCGATGGCTCATACATCTTCATTCCGGTCTCCAGCGAAAGGGATCGAGACGTTGATTTTTACGAAGCGATTCGAGCACGAGTCCCCGTGAACAACTAGTTTTACTCAGACCAGATGCTTGCGCTCATCAGCTCATTGATGCAGTTTTTGCCAACTGAGCAAATTCAGGTATGGGAATGGTTCCTCTACCGTTTTTAACAGCGGGTTGCCCACCAGGCTTGGACGCGTATCGCGTCAGCGTAGAGGAGATTGGGAGAGGCGGTGAAATCAAATCCGTAGGGATCGCCCATGGTGTTCTGTTGGATTTCACATTCTGCGTTGCGAAGCGTCCATGGAGGATGATTGATTTCACCTCGAAAGAGTGTTCCGTTTTTGTTCGCACTGTAAAGACAGTATCTTGCCGTCAGCCAGTGTTCGAATGTTTCTGGCTTCGCGTGAAATTGCTCTCCGGTTGGTTGGTAACTGCCGCTGAAGTTGGCTGCTGGTTCGTTTCGGTGGGTTCGCTTTGATTCGTAGTGAATGGCAGAGGATGCGTCCGCTTGTTCGAGGGACATGTGGGCATCCATATACGGAAGGTTGAAGGTGGCTCTGGCCGCGCGGACAGCAATGGCACTGGTTGCGTCGAGGGAAAAGAACCAAACACCAGGCTTGCCGTCTTTCTTGACATACGTTCTGACATTGAGTTCCAGGAACTTGCTCAGGACTGGGACTGCCGGGCAACCACGGGGTGCAACATCAGACATTAGAAATGGTACGACTCCGACCCACGCCGACCCTTGGTGCGTGTCAAGTTCAAGCCCACTTGGTAAGTGTTTGCGCACCAATTCGGGGGCGACTCGCCAATGAGCGAATAATAGCTCGGACCATGTCATTCGCATGATCCACGGGGATCTGGGGAGTGGCCAAGTGCGATCTGTTGGCAGCGTTTTTTGATTCAATTTTGGGATGGTTTGGAGATGATGTTAGGCTTCGAAAACGATCTGAAAATAGGTGTCGCGTGAACAGTCCATCCTGTGCAACAACTGGTTCACTCCTCGCCCAGACAGATCAATTGTCCAGTGTTTGTGGTCAGGTACAGTCGCCCTTCAGCGATAGCAAGCCCGTCCCACGCTGGGGCTGGGACGGTCGTTTCATCCACCACATATCCCGTTTCTGTCGACACAACCTTGAGTCGACCATCGCGGTGCACGACATAAAGTTTACCGTTGGATGCAAGTGCCATGGCGTGGATTTCATTATGCAGCTGAGTTCCATACTTGGGTTCTTCCTGAATTTCGTTGCCTTTGGCAAATGGATCTTTGGTCCAGAGGGCATTTTTCGCGATCCGATGGTTTCGGTAAGGTTTGCCGCCTGACTTGGCTGTTCTGACTGCCTCCCAACCGGTGATCCACTTGCTGTTGAATTCGTCGTCATCACTCAGGTTGAACTCGCGACGGAATACATTGGTGTTTCCATCCAGTGAGCTGAAGACATCTTTGCCGCGAAAAACAGTCAGAGGTCGTCGCTCCGCTTCACCGCGGAATCGGTCCTGATGTCGTGCACCATAGGTCCAGCTTCCTCGAGGTATCCAGACTTCGCCCGCCCCGGTGTCCAGCTTTGCAAAGGCATTCCACTTGTCCACATCGACTTTTTTGCCATCGCCCGAGATGATCCAACGAGACATAGCGATTCCGTCACCCTCTGCATGAAGGATGTCAAACGGATCAAACTCGAGACCTGAGTTTTCGTAGAAGCCTTTCTGGGGAACACTGTCAATGCGTTGCACCCAATGGCGTTTGCCCGTGTGTGGATTAACTGCAAAAACAAGGATTCCACCATCGGCCAATGGTTGTCGCCCCGCAGCGAAGTAGGCGATGTCATCGATAACCAGAATCGCACCGGGCACGGGCCACGGTGATTCGACTTGTCCATATGCGACGATGCGCTCATCAGAGGGAGCTGCTCGCATTCGCCATACCATTTCGCCATCGTCTGCACGGAGGGCATAGACCCAGCCTGTTGCGGTTCCAAATAGACACAGATCACGATAGATCGCTGGTGGCGTGTCCAGTCGACCGTTAGCTGTGAACCGCCACCGAACCTTACCTGTGTCTGTGTTCATTGCAATTAGTTCATGAGCGTTGGGACGCGTCACATAGGCAATCCCTCCCGCGACTGTCGGTGCGCTCAGCGGCCCCTTGATGACTGGATTTTCTTTCCAATCATGTAAAATTGGACCTGTGATCGTTTCGTCCGGTGTGATCTCTTTCTGCAGTTCAGTTGCCCAACGCTTCTTGAGCGATGCAGGACCTGAGCCTGAGTTGCTCGCACTACGCCACCGATCACTGCGATATAGAGGCCAGTCGTCGGGCTCCGTTTTAGCAGCATTGGGATCTGATTTTACTGAGCCCATTTCTAATGGAAACTCAAGTTCGCTGATTGGAAGGCTGGCAACACTAAGACCATTGGCGGGTGTCAGAGGTGCGGGCGCCATCGCAACAAAACCGCGCAGCATGGGCCAGCAGGTGCAGTGTTTAGGGGTCGTGTAGACAAGGCCGTTCGCCGGAATCCAGCCGCTCTCGCGTGAGCAGTTTGCCTTGGTGATGCGATTGGCGACCACCTCTCCTGAATTCAGGTTGGTCATGTCCAGTTCACCAGCGAACACATAGTTGGGTGTGCAAACCGGGGGGAAACAGTGTGCCATGCCAGCGGGGTAGGTTTTTCGAACTTCGCCTGTTAGAGGGTCAAGAGCCGAGACTTCGGTTGGGCTTCGTTCACGTTTGTCTTTAACTGCAGTATTGATTTTGCCACCATGCAGAATCCACAGGTCATCTTCAAGGAACATGGCACGTGCCTGCCGCGCATGATTCATGCCTGGTGGGAAGTCTTTGGACCATTGCGGTTCACCTGTCACGGCGCTAACGACATGAATGCCATTGCCTGCATCATGGTCGTTGAGTGTGGAGACTTCGAAGACCAGTTGGCCTTTGGCTAGTACGGTTCGAGTTGTAAGCGTTAGCCAAGTGTAATCATCCCGCTGCCACCGCAGGCTTCCGGTCTCGGCTTCAAGTGCCATTGCGACTGCCTTCTCGCCACGTTTGACTCGTCCTGCAATCAAGGCAATCGTTTGCCCATCGGTAACCACGTTACGTGGTTCGGCCACTTTGACTTGCCAGAATTCTTTTCCTGTGGTTGGATCGATGGCTCGGACGGTATTGGCATCGGTGGCAATCACGCGATTACCGTCGTGCAATAGATTTGTCACCGAACTCATGTCACTCCACTTCGCAATGACTTCGCCAGTTGCCGCATCAAGCGTCACGGGGCGTCCTTTGATCAACGCAAACAGATACTGCGGTGATGCAATGGGACGCGAGCCATTGCTGGGGAGTCGAGGTAAAACGAAGTCAACTGGGTTGTTTTCTTCACTGCTTGCAAGGTTGCGATGCCAAAGACGCAGCCCGTTAAAACTGTCGCGTGCCAGAATGCCGCCATAAAAATTACGCCCCCCAGCCGTCACCATCCCTTCAACTTCGGAGGTTGCCGCTGCGATCCAACGTACTCGCTCGGGAGGCCCCACGAGAGTATCATTCGAAACAGCGTTTCCATCTGCTGCATGTCGTGGGTGTGACCAAACATCCATTGCCGATGGCCAGCGTTTAGCAGCAACTATGTAGCTCCCCTGCTTGCGCGGTGTGGCGATTTCAAGGTGAGACCAAGCCTCTGTCGGCATCAGCTCAGGGTCGGCTACGACAATCCCGCCACCTGGTGTCAAGACTCTAAGTAGTTCGGATACGGGAATGCTGTAATCATGAATGACAATCAGGTTGACAACATTTTCTGAGTAGGGAAGACGATTCGGATTCTTCGTGTGTTCGGCCCATGACAACCCATAGTGGCCCTCGCGATGAATCTGCTTCTGAGCCGCGCTGATGTTGTTGGCGTTCGTATCAAGTACATGAAATAGATAACGGCCAGTTTTGCTTAGCTCCGTTGCTGTTGTAACGTTGCTGCTGCCAAGTTGAACGATCAGTCCCCCTTGCAATCCGGCGGCAGACACAGGATTGGCGTCATCGCCGGCAAGAGAATCTAAGTTCGATCCGGTATTAGCCGTTTCCTTCGTGAAGTTTGCAATCTGCCCGAAGGCAGGGGACGCGAACAACAGCAAAACGCAGCTGGGCATCCAAAGGCGGAATGTGGTCATCCAGGGGAACTCCATTTGGCGATGTGGTAGTGACGAACACGCTTTCAGTGTACCCGGATGTAGCAACGTATGACTCGAACGCGACAATCTGTGGCAGCAAAAATCGTTTGAAGCCGGGAGAAGTGGCCTGAGGCCAAGCAGTGACGCCACTTTCTGTCCGCCCTGCTATACTGAAACTGCTAAAATTGCCCTCCCCCGGCTTATTCCCACCGTTTTTTTAATATGCCAAGCTTTAAACTGCGTTTTGGTGTGTTGTGTTGCTTTGTTTCGATGCTAGCCGCAGCCACCATTTTCTGCCTCTCTCCTGTGCAAGGGGATGAAGGTGTGTCATCAGTGCACGCTGGCTCAGCTTCCAGTAGGAATCAGCAACCAACTTACGAAGAGTTAAAAGCTGCGGGCGCCAAACGGTCCAGGTATGTTTCTGGCGACCTTAAACAATTGGCAAGTCAAACGCCGCAGCCGAAACTCGAACAGTTTCGCCGGGATGTATTGCCAACGCTCAAGCGTGCATGCTTGGATTGTCATGGTCCCGATGAGCAGGAAGGTAATCTGCGAGTCGATACTCTGGATCCGAACTTGCAATCAGGAAACGATATCAGCTGGTGGTTGGAAGTGCTGGCTGTCTTGAACAATGGAGAAATGCCACCGTCTGACGCAGCGCCGTTAGCCCCGGCGGATCGCGTTCGACTTGTGGAATGGCTGTCTTCAGAAATTCAGGTCGCGTCTACGGTACGACGCATCGAACGTGGTGGATCCTCATTTCGTCGCATGACGCGCTACGAGTACAATCACGCGTTGCAGGACCTCCTTGAACTGCCTTGGGATTTTGCAAAAGATTTGCCTCCCGAGGCCACGTCGGTGGATGGTTTCCAGAACAGTTCCGAGTTGTTGCATATCACTGGCATGCAGCTTGACACTTACCGTGCTATCGCGAGACAAGCTTTGAGACGAGCGATGCCTATAGGCGGTCGCCCCAAAGCCGTACACTGGTCTGTTTCAATGAAGCAGGCATCAGCGATCGAGTGGCCTAAACAAAAAGAACTGCTCGATAAGGCCCGAGAAAAGTTCGTTGATGATCCTGTTATGCTGGAAAAAGAACTCGATCGTTTGGAAAAAAGTTTCAAGCAGCCTCACGGCAGTGCTTACTTCCGCAACCAGATGACCGGAAAAACCGCTCGATCGAGTTGGGCCTATTATGGTGCAAAGTATGCGCATCGCCCAGTTGACGAGCTCGGAGCGTTCCCGTCTGCCATCACTGATATTGCTGTCGTGCCGCGTGGGCAGGGTTTAATCATTGAACTGGGAGACCAGATTCCCAATGAGGGAATGATGCGAGTTCGTGTGCGTGCCTCCAGAGGGGCATCTGCTGGAGAACAGATCCCAAGTCTGCAGCTGCAGTTTGGCTGGAGAGCCAGCAATGAAGGTCGCGCCTTGCTGCGGGTCAGTTCCGAGGATACTGAGATCGTAGCAGGCCCTGATAAGCCCCTTGTCTATGAGTGGGAGGTTCCACTGGGTGAGATTTACCCACGCAACTCCGTTCGGAACGTGACGAAAATGGGTGAGATGCCCAACCCGTCGGAATATATCCGGCTCTACAACAGTTCTGTATCGCAGGGTGACATCCACGTCCATCATGTGCAGGTCTCCACGCCCGTGTACGCTGCTTGGCCACCACCGTCGTATGTGAATATCCTGTTCGAACGCGACACTCGTGATGATGAAATTTCTTACGTTCGCAAAGTGGTGTCTGCTTTCATGCAAAAAGCATGGAGACGTAAGGTCGCGGAGGTAGAACTTGACTTGAAAATGAATTTCTTCAAAACGATCCGCCCAAGCTGTGATGGGTTGGAGGAAGCAGTGATTGAAGTCCTTGCTTCGGTCTTGTCATCGCCTCACTTTCTTTACTTGGTGCATGGTAATGTGTTTGAGCCAAAAGGGTCGGAGGTTGGAGATGCTCAGCTTTCTGATGTTGACTTGGCAACACGGTTGGCGATGTTCTTGTGGTGCAGCGTGCCTGATGAGGAGTTGTTGACGCTGGCGATGGAGCAGAGACTCGGGGAAGACGGAGTGCTAATGCAGCAGGTGTCGCGAATGTTGACTGATCACCGAGCCAGGCGTTTTACAGAGCAATTTGTGCAACAGTGGCTGGGGCTGCAAACATTGGAGTATCTGGACATTGATCGAAAAAAGAAGCCGCAGTTCACACCTGCCCTGAAAGAAGCCATGTCGTTTGAGCCGGTGGCTTTCTTTCAGGAGATTTTGAATTCCAATCGCAGTATTCTCGATTTTATTCACTCTGACTTTACGGTCGTCAATGAAGTATTGGCCCAGCACTACGGCATTCAGGGAGTGTCTGGAAATCAGTTTCGCAGAGTCTCACTTGACTTGAATCAGCGGCGGGGTGGTGTCCTGACTCAAGCAGGTTTGTTGACCATGAATTCAGCCGGCGATGATTCGCATCCGCTTAAACGTGGAATCTGGTTGTTGGAAAAGATACTCAATGACCCGCCACCGCCACCGCCACCCGCTGTGCCGGAGATTGATTTGGCGGATCCTGAAATCGCAAAACTGAGTCTGAAGGAGCAGCTGGCAGATCATCGAAATCAGGTCGCCTGCATGTCATGTCATGCAAAGATTGATCCGTGGGGAATTGCGTTTGAAAACTATGATGCGCTTGGCCGCTGGAGAAATCAGATTGAAGGTAAGCCAGTAGATGCGTCCAGCCGGCTCTTCAATGAACAGGAGTTGAAAGGGATGGACGGGCTGAAGAGATTCCTGTTGGAGAATCGACAGGATCAGTTCGTGCGGGCTTTAACCTATAAAATGTCTGCTTACGCCCTCGGCCGACCATTAACCTTTGCCGATCATTCTACCATTGATCAGATCGCTTCATCTCTTCGTAAGAAGGGTGATGGGCTTGCCGATTTGGTTGGATTGATTGTCACTAGCCAACTGTTTCGCCAGCCTTGATTTATAAGGCACCTTGCCGCTGCTTTTTATTTCGACAGCGAATACGACTGTTTTTGAACCCGGTTGGTGCCAAACGAAGATCACGTCATAACCATTGAAAGGGCAAGTTGCCATGGCCACAAAATTGAATACTTTGGACCGTCGACGTTTCCTACGCGGTACCAGCCTTGCCCTGTCATTACCCCTGCTTGCTTCGACTGGAATCGCACAAGAGCGGACAGAAAGTCCCCGCCGACTCGGTTGCTTTTACTTTCCAGATGGAGTCCCGATGCCGCTTGCAGAGGATCCGGCGTATCGGGATTGGTCCTGGTTTCCGCATGGCAATGGCAGAGATTTTCAATTCACAAAGTGCTTTGAACATTTGACGCCGTTGCGGCCTCAAATGACCGTGCTGTCCGGGTTTTCACATCCGCATGGCCGCATTGTTCATGGACATAATAATGCTGATCAGTTTTTGACAGCCGCAGCGACCGGTGGCGGCGATATGGATTACAAGAACACCATCTCGCTTGATCAAGAATATGCAGCACATGTCGGTAGCCAAACACGTTTCTCGTCATTGGTGATGTCAACTGACGGTGGAACCGGTACTGCTCGTGGCGCGCACACTTTATCGTTTGATCGCAACGGACGCGCTATTCCTGCACAGCATCGCCCCAAGCGAATTTTTGACATGTTGTTTGTTAAGACTGATGGCGATGCAGCAAAGCGATTGGCGTTCAGCAAGAGTGCTCTCGATCAGTTGTTGACCGATGCTCGATCACTGCGAAGAGGGCTGTCCGTCAATGATAAACAGCGGCTCGATGAATATCTTGAGGCTGTGAGGCAGACTGAGGTCAAGGTCGAAAAGGCAAAACGTTGGATCAATACACCTCTGCCGACAGTGGATGTTGATCACCTGAATCTGGATGTCACGCCGAGTGACCCCCGATTGTATCTGCAAGCAATGTTTGAGTTGATTTACTTGGCGTTTCAAACCGACTCAACACGCGTTGCGACCTACCAGATCGGTCGTGAAAATGGGGTCGGGCAGAGTGATTATTTAGCACGGGCGGTCGGCTTTAATTTGTCACATGCGCTTTCGCATGACACCAAGAAAGAGAATGGCTGGAAAAATTTTGGAATTTATTGTCAGTTTTTGAATGAAGAGTTTGGGCGATTTGCAACCAGGTTGCGTGATACGCCTGAACCAGCCGGCGATGGCAGTATGCTGGACAATACGCTGTTGTTTTACGGCTCGGCTTCCAGTGCGTTTCATCTTTCCAGAAACTATCCGCTCGTGCTTGCTGGTGGCAGCAACATGGGTTTCAAACATGGCCAGTACATCAATCATGCAGGCGGCAGTCCTCAGGGAGGTCACTGGAGTGGTGGGCAGGAGCCGTGGCAGAAAGAGATTGCACGCGAAGATCTGCCGCTATCAAATGTGTTTGTCACAATGCTGCAGCAGCTGGGGGTAGAAACGGATCGTTTTGCTGACAGCACTGGCAACCTCAGTGAACTGATTTGAACAGCGTGCGTTTGAGTGATACGTATCAATGGTGACTAACTTGTCCTTTAAATCTGTTGCTTGATTTTTTCAGGCCTTGCATTGGAGAGAAAGAAGCTCTCTTGGGAACCACGCGACGTCGGATAAAGGGTGGCGATTGTGAAGGGGGATAAGAAATTAAACGGGAATACAGTTTGGACGGTTGAGGGTTGCCTCGCTGTGCTTGGTGGTTCATCGTGTCAACCGCATCAATGATCGTGTTTTCCTATTAATCTTTTTGGAATGAAATTGATGAACTCGCTTCGTTTTCGTTGGGTGCTGTTGACTTTGTTGGCGACAGTGACAACTGCTTCTGCCAAACAGCCCAATATCATCCTGATTTTTGTTGACGATCTTGGGTATGGGGATCTGGGGTGCTATGGCAACCAGGAGCATGAGACTCCCAACATTGACCGTCTGGCAGCTGAGGGCCAGAGGTGGACCAGCTTCTATGCGTCGGGGGCGACCTGCGTTCCGAGTCGTCGCGGATTGATGACGGGTAGGCACCCATCCTTGATGGGGCGTGTCAATCTGGTTGAGAGTCGAAAGCATTTAATGCCAGCCGTGCTGAAACAGCATGGTTATGCCACGGCGATGCTCGGCAAGTGGCACTTAGCCGGTTACCCCAAGGATTTCACACGCTCGCCGATGCATCCTTTGGAGTGTGGATTTGATCAGCACGTTGGCACGCCCGGTAGTAATGATGTACCTGCACCCAAAGGTAAGAAGCAGACACGGGAGGTATTTGATGCATGCGACAAGTTCACTTTTCAGGTGCCGCTGATCCAGGGACGCAAAGTCATTGAGTTTCCGGCCAATCAGGAGTTGTTTACCGCACGCTACACGAAGCAAGCCGTGAGTTGGATCAAGGAGGAGCGTGAGCAGCCGTTCTTCCTTTACCTGGCGCACAACATGCCGCACGCTCCTGTGTTTGCGTCCGAGAAGTTTCAGGGACGCAGTCGTGGTGGTCGATACGGTGATGTGATTGAAGAGGTCGATTGGTCGGTTGGTCAGGTGATGAAGGCTGTCGAGAACGCAGGTATCGCTGAGCAAACGTTGGTGGTGTTCACCAGTGACAATGGTCCATGGACAATGTTTGGCCCCCATGGTGGAACAGCTAAGCCACTTCGCGGCGAAAAGGGGACGTCATGGGAGGGCGGGTATCGTGTACCGGCTATTTTTCATTGGCCCGGTAAGATCAAGCCAGCCACCATCGATGGGATGGCTGCGAATCTGGATTTGCACTCAACTTTCATCAGAATCGCGAGCGGGCAGCAGGCCGGTCCGCAAATTGTCAATCAACGGGGTTACATTTCACACGATTTGACCAACTCGCTTTTCAACGCCGGTGCAACTCCCCGAAAGCAGTGGTACTACAACAGTGGTGGTGCCGTTGCCTTCCGGTCGGGGCCTTTCAAAATCCATCTCAGCACCAAGAATCGTTCGTCCAATCCTGATACACGCGCTCGGGAACCTCTAGTCCAGCACAAGATGCCGCTGTTATTCCACTTGGAAGATGACATCAGTGAATCCGTCGATTTGTCAGCGAACGCTCCGGAAAAAGCATTGCAGTTACGAAAAGAGATGGAAGCTTTTCTAGCCACTGCTCCCAATTGAATTAAGCGATTCAGGTGTGGTTCCAACGTAGCTTCTTTGCTTTTCCGTTCCATGGATGCCCGCTATCGGTGGTGTGTGTCGTCAGCAACGCACCTCCTTCGTCTAATCGGATCGACGTCCAGCCTGTGGTCGATGTTTTCGGATCTGCCACGTAGGAAGTTGCCAATGTGTTGATGATGTGAACGCCACGGTGTTTCGCAAATCCCCGATCGTGAATGTGTCCGTGGATATAGGCTTTGACATGCTTCCGTTGCGTGATCATGTTCCAGAGTTCCTGCGAGTCGATCAGGCCGCCAGGGAAGTGGACGGGATCGCCGCCCAGACGCGGGTTATGATGCGTGATAATGATCGCAGCTTTGTCTGAGTGTTTGTCCAGCGTCTGCGCCAGCCAGTTCATTTGCTCGCTTCCTACGGTTCCCTGTGTCACCATTGTTTCTTTCAAGGAATCGAGCAGGAACAGATTTGCATAGCGGGTTTTTACAACGGAGACGTGGAGAGATTGAAGCGGTGGATTCGCTTTTCGTTCATCTTTGAGGACTTCATAAAACACCTCGCGATTGTCATGGTTACCAAGAGTCAGGTGGGTCTCGATCTCAGCTTCTCTGAGTGGTTGAACCAGTCGTGAGAAATGCCGATAGTCTCCTGGCTGTCCATCCTTCAATGCCAGATCACCATTGATGATGACACATGCAGGCTTTCGCGTCTTCCTGGTCAATTTGTCAACAATGAAACGTAAATTGGACGGCACAGCTGCGTCAGGTGGATGCTTTTCGCCGATGTGAGTGTCGTTCAAAATCACGACGTGGTTTTCGTCGATGGGCTTTGGTCGGCTTTTCGCGGTGGGTGGACTCTCGACCGCACCGGCCGCGATGCTCTTGGAAGCGTTCAGAGCGACCCCGCTTCCCGCGATTTTCAGGAATCGTCGTCGACCCGAATTCGTAAAATGGATAGGCATTTGATTTCCGTAACTCTTGCGTTTGAGGCGGAAAGTGGAAGTGGGAGATCGCGTTTGAAGGAAGCGAGGGTTTCGTGCACTTGAAACGTAAAACAAGGCGAAATTTACGTCAGACCCAGGTGGGTTCCCAGTTCTTACGGTAACGCTTTGTAATCCGGTTTTGTGCTTCTGGGTGATTGGTGATCTTCAGGTCCGCAGCATTCCACTTCAGTTCTGCACCCGGATAGCGGATCCCGATTGTGCCTAACAGGACCGTTTCTGTCAGTGGTCCTGCGTATTCAAAGTTCGATGTCGTCTTGCCCTTGCCTACACATGCATCAGCCCATTGCGTGTAATGATTGACACCCTCAACGATTGGTAATTGGTCAGCAGGGAACTTTTCGTCAGGGAAAAGTTTGGGCATCGCGACGTGGGGAATGACGAGGGAACCTTTTTCGCCTACAAGGACCGAACCAGCGTTGGGTAATTTGTAATCCAAAGGGACATCACCAAGACTTTCGCGGGGAGGAATCGCTCCCACGGCGTCATACCAGGTCACACGCAGAGTTGGACCTGCTGTGTATTCGGTTCCGGGAAATTCATATTGCACTGTCGAGCGATCAGTCCACGATTCTGGTTGCAGTTGAGGCGCTCTTGCTGTGAGGCTGGTTGGGGACTGGAGCTTCAGTGACTTAAACACCGGGTCGAGGATATGGCATCCGAAGTCACCAAGTTGACCTGTTCCGTAGGCTTGCCATCCTCTCCAGTTGAAAGGATGGTACATGCCAATCTTGTAGGGTCTGTCCGCCGCAACGCCCTGCCAAAGATCCCATCGAACATGAGCAGGCACTGTATCTTTTCCCGGCGGTGTTGGGATATGTCGCGGCCAACTTGGAGTTCCGCCTTGCCATGAATGAACCTCCTGGACCTTACCGATCAGGCCAGTGTGGACCATGTGAACGGCCGTCCGATAGGCGGAATGTGATTGAATCTGATTACACATTTGGGTGACGGCACCAAACTTTTTCGCAGCCAATTGCATCTGCCTTGCTTCATGGACCGAATGAGTAAGTGGCTTTTGGCAGAACACATGCTTGCCATCCTGCATGGCTGCCAAAGAAATGGGAGCATGCATGAAGTCCGGCGTGGAAACCAGAATGCCTTGAATGTCTTTGGCGTTATCAAGAAGTCGACGCCAGTCAGCATGTTGGCGGGCAGACGGGTATTGGATCGCCGCACGTCCGAGATGCTTTTCCGAGCTGTCGATATCGCATAAGGCAATGACGTCGACGTCGGAACTGGCAGCGACACCATTCAAGTCGCTCCAGCCCTTGCCACCAACGCCAACGCTGGCAATGCCCATGCGGCCATTGGCACCGTAAACGCGAGAGTACTGGATGGCATTGAGGCCAATGGCACCACCACCCAATGCGGCTGATTTCAGAAATGATCGACGACAGGACTTTTTCGACATTGTTTCTTACCGGTTCGAGGCTGGCGGGAACAGGAGGCGGTCCGCAACAGGACGCAGGTCTGCCTGTGAACGGAGAATGCCATGTTCAGGTGGGATTCGCACACCGTTGTGGCGAATGGTCCATGTTCATCATCGCCCATTGTAATACCTTACGCAGCGGGAATGGCGAAGCATGTTCAAAGCGGGTTTTGGAGGAGGCCGATTCCAGCTGTTACCACCCTGTTCGTTAAACCGTCTCTACTCAGGGGTTGAGAAGGTGGGCAGGTTGTCCACCATCCCCGCGTCGGTTCGACGGAGTTCAGCCAAAGTCGCGGCACGCATCTGCCTCAGCTTTTCAAGGTGGGTTGGGTCGAGAGCAAGATTGTTGAGTTCTTCCGGATCACTTTTTAAGTCATACAGTTCTTCAACTTCGCCTTCGACAAGCGTGCGAATGTACTTGTGGCGACCTTCAAGTAGCGAAATCCACCAAGGGACTTTCGCTGTTTTGTAGAGCACATCAGGATCAGTGGGGATCACATCGGTTTCGCTGCCATACTTCTCACCGGTAAGGGCTGTCAGAACCGGATGCGGCCAATCACTGTTGGGATTCTTAAGCAGTGGCGTTAAATCATGGCCATGCATCTTCCATGGTAGATTCAGGTTGGCAAATGAAAAAAAGGTTGGTGGCAGATCGGTGCCACCCACGGGGCGTGAACAGACTTTGCCTTGCGGGATGTGGCCAGGAAAACTCATGATCAGGGGGCCGCGAATGTTGGCATCGTAGGGGGCAATTTTCTGTTGGAAACCGTTCTGACCCCATGCAATCCCTTGATCAGCTGCAAATACAATGAGCGTGTTCTTCGCTTGTCCGGAATCTTCCAGTGCTGTTCGGAGTTGTCCCACTGCATCGTCAATTGCAAGGACTCCCTGGTGGTACTGTCGAACCCAGTTTTGCAAGGTATTACCGTGCAGCGGTGCATTCACTACTGTTCTTTGTTTGACCCCTGATTCCAGTTCGGCTTGCCCGTTCTTGTCGGGAACCCAACGGTTCCGTTTGCGAACGTATGCGGGTTTTCCGGCGCGTGATTCTCCAGGGTAAATGTTGACTGGTTCTGGGACTATCGCGTTTGGATAAGCCGTTTGGTGACGTTCCGCGGGTGTGAAGGGCCCATGGACAGCACCAAAGCACAGCCAGAGGTACCACGGTTGATCCTTTTGACGATGTTTTCCTCGAATGAAGTCTTCAGCACGGTCGGTATACCAGTCGGTTGTGTATCCGGACATCCGTTTCACTACCCCATCAATTTCGACAATCTGGTCATCGTAGTAGTGCCCCGCATTCTTGGGATACTTGGGACGACTCCAAACGATCTGATGGTCCCAATCGCGACCGTAACCACTGTCGATGCCGGTGTGCCATTTGCCAATTTGCGCTGTGGAATAACCGTGCTCGCGAAACACTCGTGGCCAGAAAGGACATTTCTCAGGATCGTAAACGCTGCCGGGGTATTCACCCTGCATGCGCATGGATTCAACTCCGTATTGATGATGACCCGTCAGCATTGTTGCCCGTGAAGGCATGCACCAGGTGCCAATGTAGGTGTGCGTAAAACGCACGCCCTGTGCGGCCAAGGCATCAATATTGGGAGTCTTGACCCAGGGATACGCTTCGGGGTAACAGCTGACGGTCCGGTAAGATTGATCATCAGTAAAGATGAACAGAATGTTGGGGCGTTCGGCAGCAGATGCGAGTTGGCATGCGTAAACAAGCAGGATGGTGAGAATGCTGATGCGTGCCATGATGTGTGTCTTGTCCAGAGGAGTTGCGAAGAGATGACGCCGCTATTGGTTTGCAGCTGAGTTTTCAAGATCGCTGGCCAATACTCTTTGCCAATTAACCAACGACTTCTGTTATGTCGCTGGTGCTGTCACTGAAGCGAGATGCCGGCTTTGTCATCTGGTTGGCGATAGTCAGAAACAGGTTCGATAGTGGGACGTTGTCCCCATAGTGCAAATGTGAACCGTGTTGGAAACCCATGTTTTTGCCACCACTGAGAATGATAGGGTAGTTGGTCGCTTGGTGGGTCTTGCTGGTTGCACACCCATAAAAGCAAAGGGTGTTGTCCAATAAACTGCCATTATCTTCCTGAATCGAATCCAGCTTCTTGATGAATTTTGCATGCATCTCGTTGAGAAACGTGATGTACTTGGCAACGTCCGCGTAGTTTTTCTTTTCGTGCGACAGCTTGTGTGATGAGTGCGCCAGCCCGATCGCAGAGGGAAATCGATCCGTTGGGCCTGCTTCTTCGCATGCGGTTTGAAACGTTGCCACTCGAGTCGAGTCTGTCTGGAAGGCCAATGCCAGAAGGTTGTACATGACCGTCAGGTATTCCTCGGGGCTGGTTGGGTTGGCATCGAGTTCCAGGTCTTCGCGGGCTACCTTTGGCTTGGGCGTGTTTTGCCAGCGTTTGGCACGCTCAGTCATTTGTTCTACTTCTCGGACTGAGTTGAGGTACTCATCCATTTTTCGTCGATCATTGGCGCCAAGTCGCTGGTTCAGGTCTTGGGCCTCATTGAGTACTTCATCAATGATGCTGCCACGGCTCGCAAGTGCGTTTTGTTCAGATGGCGTGACCTCGCCGAACATGCGACGAAAAATTTCGGCTGGTTTGTTCTGCGCCGGGATGGGGCGGCCGCTGCGATCAAACGAAAGCGTTGAGGAGCGATAAGGGCGATTGACACCACCCAGTGAAGACATCACCAGAGATTGAAAACGAGTGTCTTTGCCTAATTCCTGAGCCAAATGTTGATCGATCGAAATGGATTGTTTGTCATAGGTTTTTAGAATGTCAGCTCCCGTCAGAAAGTAATCTGCACCCTTGTGAGCAGATGTACTGCGCATGGCGGGGTGGGAAAGTCCCGATAAAAACGTGATCTTTTCTCTCAGAGGCATGATGCTCTGATGCATCTTGGGAGCAACGTACTCTTTGCCCTCCCCCATCGGAAACCAACCATGTTCCATGCGATCAGCGGCATCGTCTGAAGGCATCGGAACACCATATGCAAAATAACCCGCAAAGAACCTTTGACGAGGGCGATTCGATTGATCATTCGCCATGCCTTCGAGCCAAGGTAGGCCCAGACATACGCCAGTGGACTTCAACGCCATTCGTCGATTGAGATGCCAGGATTTGCGTTTCACAATTCGCTCGTTAGAGGTGGGTGGGATGGGTGGGGTGGCTTGATGGTGGCATTTGGTGAAGTGATCGAGGTGACTTCACTTGGTGGAAAAAGGTTCAGACACGACGATTTGTTCAATCAACGTCTGGAACCTGTCTCCACTTTCCTGCATTGTTTCGCAAATGGAATCGACGGCTGGTCGATCAGCAAACTCAAGATAACGTCCGAGGCCGTATGACATCGCTTTGCGGACCACCGCACGACGAAATTGCGTTCCCTTTTCCGTTAACAGGTAGTGCTTGAGATCGTTCAGATTGCTGATGTTTGTACCATTGCTGAGCCGTGTTGAGGGATCAATATTGACATTTTGGTGAGGCTGGAGAACCAAAGGATCCTTCGAACCTTCCCGCCATTGCCCCAACGCATTGTAGTTTTCGAATGCCACGCCCCAGGGATCAATTTTTCGATGGCAATCGCGGCAACTTGCGGTGTTTGCGTGAGCGACCAGTCTTTCCTTGAGTGACAGGACGGTCTCGTCTTGGGCCGGTGATTCTGGCAGGTCTGGCACATTCGGTGGGGGTGGCGGTGGTGGATCATCGAGTATGCGCTCCAAAACCCAAACACCGCGTTTGATCGGATGAGTTTCAGAACCAGTGGAATTACCAAACAGCATACTTGCCTGGGTCAGAAAGCCACCGCGATGGTGATTCTTGCTGACGGGTACGACCTGAAATCCGCCACTGATATCCGGGATGCGGTAGTGCCGTGCCAAAGCGGGGTTGAGGACCGCAAAATCCGAGTCGATGAAGTTCTGGATGGGGAGGTTTTCAGTCACCACATGATGCAGAAACTGGATGGTTTCCTGCTCAAACAGATCTTTGATTCGTTCGTCGAACTTGAAGTATTCGGGATTCACCGCGAGACGCCGAATGCCTGCCAGATCAAGCCACTGGGCGGCAAAGTTTTCAGAGAAGGCTTCAGATTTCGGATCTGCCAGCATCCGGCGGGTCTGGGCAATGAGGGTTTCCTTTTGATGCAGTTTTTTCTGCTTTGCCAAATCAAACAGAGTTTCATCAGGCATGGAACTCCAAAGAAAGTAAGACAGCCGCGAAGCAAGTTCGTAATCGTCGATGCGACGCTTTTCTAGGCCAATGCCTTGCGAGACCTTCGTGGATTCGGGCTCGCTGAGCAGCAGGAAGTTGGGAGAACAAAGCACTGCTGTTAGCGTCGAGACGATGGTGTGTTCAAACGACGGTTCACGTTCTCTGAGCTTTTGAAATAAAGCCAGTTTGCGATCAACTTCGGAATCAGTCACCGGACGTCGGTAGGCCCGCTCCATGAACTTGCCAATGACTTCTCCGGCATACACCGTTTCGTCTGACTGATTCTTGGAATCAAAAAGGATGGCCTGCCGCTGTGAAGATGGCCACGTTTCGAAGTGATTACAGGTGAGTTCAACCCAGTCAATCTTCAGCTTGGGCAACTCTTCATAGGAAAGGCGACTGGTGCCTCGGCGATAGTCATTGAAAATGCGAAAGTAGGAAGGGCGGCCGGGTTTGTTGGATTGAAATGGAAAGTTTGCACCTTGGACTACAAACTCATAAGTTTTCATCTCGGTTGAACGGACTTCAATGTTTGCTGCTTCTTTTTGGTCCGAGACGTTTGCGCCACGGAAGGATCCCAGTTCAAAGGAGAGTCGCGGAAATGAATGGTTGGCACCCAGGATTGCTGAGCAACGGATCCGGACCTGCACGGGGGCCTCGTGCGGTACTTCATACAATTCAATTCGGAATTCAGGTTGCCATCCAGATCGACCCGCGCCCTTGGATCCACCAATTTTCTTTTCTTCAGCAAACACATTTCCGACCCGGTCGGAGGGACGATTTCCAGCAAGGATGATGCCATCGCTCGTCGGGGAGCCATGTTCCAGACGAAAAATCCCTGCCTTAACTTTGGTGCCCGGAGAAAAATCAGCCCCATTCTTGAGGTTGAATCCAACTGCTTTATTGTTCCTTCTTCCCTTGTCCCCCGGTTTACTTGCGGCAACTGTTTTGAATGCGTTTTCAGGTTCGATACGAACGAAGTAAGGCTTGGGTTGGTGCTCAGGAACGAGGATGATTCTTTCCAAAGCTGATCTTGCGATTCGTTCGAAGTACTCAATATGAAGTGCTGAAGTTGCTAACACTCCGCTGTTGTTCTTGAATCCCTCCTTGGCGACTCCTTCGGGGGGCAAATCGGTCGCGTATCGCAGGTCGAGGTCAAGCAGGTCTCGCAGAGTGTTGTTGTATTCGTAAGCCGTCATGCGGCGAAGAATGTTCCTGCCACCAGTTGAGCGTTTAGCCTCCATGGCTTGGCGAAGCTCAGCAGTCAGAGCATCGACCATCGTCTGACGCTCCTGATTCGAAGGCTGTTTGACTTCCTCCGGAGGCATCTCACTGACATTGGTCAGATCGAGCACTTCCTGCCACATGTCCGTGTCACTGCCATAAATCATGTCAGGGTCGAGTTGATCCAATCGCAGGTCAGCTTTCTGTTGATCGGGACCGTGGCATTGAAAGCAGTATTTCGCCAGGTAAGGACGTATCAAAGCTTGGTACACATCTTTGTCTGATTCAGCGCTCGCACTGGGCACCAAGGTTGATGCATAGGTGATTGCAATCGCAGTCACTTTGAACAGCATGCGATTGAGAGAATACTTGGTCGTCACAGCAAACAGATTCTTCTTGTTCAAGACGCGAGGTTTTCCGGTTTGTGTGTTGTGGCTTTTGTTCAAAGGATTTGGGTTTTCGTCGGCGTGTTGTTGAACCCGGCAAATATTGCCGCTTCCATGCAGGAAACACGATGGATGCGCCGGCTTGAATGAATGTTCTTCAACGCCACAAACGCGCGC
Source organism: Rhodopirellula sp. (assembly GCA_002690925.1). GTDB lineage: Bacteria > Planctomycetota > Planctomycetia > Pirellulales > Pirellulaceae > Rubripirellula. Next base: position 1,962 of record NZGD01000119.1, on the reverse strand, counting down.
TGTTGGGGGGGCGTTCTGTCCTCGGGATTGGCCTTCATGAGTAATGAATAAAGGACATTCATTATTGCCGAAAAAATAAACAATTCAGTAGTCCGGGCTGCATGGTCTGGTAAGGATGCATGCAACTCACGATGCAACTGTTAGCGAAGCGATAAATGCTGATTGTAAATTGGAGTAATTCATGTCAACTGCGTTTCGCTGACGCTGTTGTTTTCAACCGACACGTGGCCACAGGAAACTGGAATTGAGCATTATAGCCTCAATTCCATGAATTCACCAGTTTCAGAGAACTCGCCCGTTTTCATGGTGAGTTTTGTCACCGCTATTTTGAAGTCAGAATTCTGATTGCCAATGTTGCCATTGATGGACTAATTCAGCCAATTTTTCTGGTTCTGCGGTTGACTCATTGACTGCTTCAATTGGATCATCTTTCAGATGAAACAGTTGCCATGGTTCGTCAGGTCTTGTTCGGACGATCTTCCAGTCTCCCATACGTAATGCGGCGTGCTTTCTGAATTCGAAGTACAAGGATTGGTGTCGGCTGGGGGACTTTCCCGTCAGGACCGGAAGAGCATCCTTGCCATCGAGCCTTGTGTGCGGCAGTTGCGCGTTGGTCAATTTTGCAAACGTGAATAACAGATCCGGGGACCACAGCGGCTGATCGACCACTGTTTCGGCTGGGATGACTTCAGGAAAACTTGCCATGGCAACGACCCTTAAACCACCTTCCCAGCAGGTGACACCGCCATCGCGCAACGGTTCATTGGAACCGATATCGATTCCATCGCGGTTGCGTCGGAATGCTCCATTGTCAGAAAAACAGAAGATGAATGTGTTCTTTGTGGCCCCCTCGCTATCAAGGCAGTCGAGTACTCGACCTATTGCGTCGTCCAATGCGGTTACCGTTGCCATGTAACGAATTTTCGGATCGGTTTCAGTTTCGGATATGCCATATCTTGCGAACGCTGCGGCCGGCGCCTGCCATTGATTGATCTGCCCTGGCAGTTTGTTTTTCGGATTGGGTGAATGAGGCGCATTGAAAGGCAGATAGCAGAACCAAGGCTGCCTGTTTTGATGACGCGTGATGAAATCAATCGCGGCATCAGCGAAAAGGTCTGACGAGTAAGTTCCGGTGGCATGATGTTCCGTGATCGGCCTTCCCGCTATTCCATGATAGACGTCATGCTTCCCGTTGTAGACATGACGGTAGTAGTCGATGTTGCCAGATGCGTTCCCAAGAAATTCGTCAAACCCGCGTTCAGTGGGGCGTGATCCTTTGGCGAATCCGATGTTCCATTTGCCGAAGCATCCTGTCCGGTACCCGGCAGACCTGAGGATTTCGGGCATCAGAATCTCGTTGTGGTTCAACCCAACCCCGTAGTTACCCTCCAAGCCTGGTAGTTGGTTGATCAGTCCGTGTCGTTGTGCGATGCGCCCGGTGAGCAAGCAGGCACGTGAGACAGTGCAAGTTGGGGATGCGGTATAGAACTGAGTGAGTCGGACTCCGCGACTTGCGAGTTTGGCAAGATTTGGTGTCAAGATCTTTGAGTCTGGATTGTAAATTTGAAGATCCCCATACCCAAGATTATCAACTGTCATCAGCAGGATATTGGGGCGTTGTGAATCGCCCTCGTTAGCGACCGCCGACATCGCGTAGGCCGTGCAGCAAAAGAGCAGCAAGCCGTTGCGAATTCCTTCTCGTGCCCAGCTTGTCATTATTAATTGAAGGCGGCGGTTCATTTTGGTTCGGCTAGGTAGGTGAAGTCGGCCGCACTGAGACACCTCGCTTGGTGTTGTTCCATTGAGTTGCCCTGCATTCTGCGTCGCGTGAGGCTGCATCCCATGCATTTTTGGCCAATTGCGGTGAAAGTAGTTTAACGCCTCAACGCTGCGATGCCGGTTCTTTCCGTGGTAGTGGTGATTCCTGAATTGGTGGTTGCCTGCTTTCTCTGAAGGGGGGGG
>NZGD01000118.1 GCA_002690925.1 Rhodopirellula sp. | reverse complement strand
TCTTGCCGCCATAAATAGCCTGTTTGGTTGTTGCCATCTTCAGTATAGGCAGATTGTGTGCAAAGCTATATGTACGTTACATTTCCAGATTGATTCACTTCGCAGGGCATTATCGGGACGGGTATCCCGATTTGAATGACGAGGTAAATGGCCATGCAACATGCGCAACCCATTCAACACTGGGAGCCAGAGAAGCCCGAGGACCATGGGCAACTTGAGCTTCCCGGTATTGCCCTGGACAAGAGCGATGAGCTTCTGGAGTCGCTGGCTGAGCTGGAGGAAGCGCTGGAAAAGGTGGAGCTGACCGGGGAAGAGGTGGAACTGCTTCGCCGGTTCCGCAGGACAAGTGCGGAAAACCGGCGAATGATTCTTCAGATCCTGGGCAGCTGATCCCGCCCAAGATGCCTTACTTGCCTTTCTTGTAGATATTCTCGTAGACGTAGTTGGTGGCTTCCACAAAGCCATCAATGCTGCCGCAGTCGAACCGACGACCCTTGAACTGATAGGCCAGCACGCAACCGTTTTTCGCCTGCTCAAGAAGGGCATCGGTAATCTGGACTTCACCGTTTTTGCCCGCAGGGGTCTTTTCTATAATGTCGAAAATATCCGGCGTGAGAATGTACCGTCCAATAATCGCCAGGTTGCTAGGGGCATCTTCCGGGGCCGGCTTTTCCACCATATCGGTGATGCGGTATAGGCCATCTTTCATGGATTCACCGGCAATAACGCCGTACTTGTGGGTCTCGTCAGCCGGCACTTCTTCAATGGCAACAATGGAGCAACGGAACTGGTTGTAAAGTTTAACCATCTGCGCCAGTACGCCATCTTCACCTTCGGGGCCAATGCAGAAGTCATCGGCCAGAACAACCGCAAAGGGACTGTCACCTACCAGGTTGCGTCCGGTCAGTATGGCGTGGCCGAGGCCCTTCATTTCATTCTGTCTGGTAAAGGCGAAGCTGTTGTGGTCGATCAGATCCCTGATTGAGGTCAGCAGGTCTTCCTTGCCAGAGCCAGCGATCTGATGTTCAAGCTCGTAGCTGATGTCGAAATGGTCCTCGATGGCCCGTTTGCCCCGGCCGGTCACAAAACCGAACTCGTGAATACCGGCCTCCGCGGCTTCCTCGACGCCATACTGAACCAGGGGTTTATTCACCACCGGCAGGATTTCTTTGGGCATCGCCTTGGTTGCCGGAAGAAAACGAGTGCCGTAGCCGGCGACGGGAAACAGGCATTTTTTGATCATATTATTCGTCCTTTGATGGTCGGTTTCACGGCCTGTGGGCTGATCAACGCCTCTGCGTTGGCCTACGAACGGTTGTTCTTTCACAAAGTGTGCCGAGTTTACCCAAGTTGTTGAGACAAATGCAGGGGGTATTCATATTTGTAACTGTGAGTATCTCTGTGTGTCCAGCAGGGAGTGGTTCGAAACGTTAAGATACAACTTTCACAGATCTCCATAACACTCTGTTTTTTTGAAAGATTAAAATTGTAAGTTTTAGCAATAAACCATAGCCCAAACTGCCTACGTCTTTTAAAGTGTTGGTCATCCTGAACCTGACCGGCCGAGGCGTTTGATTTGCGAATTCATTGTCTGGTTGCACTACTTTGGTGCGCACCCGCCAGTGCCGTTTCCGTGGCTGAGACGCTGCCTCTCAATCCGGCAGACTGGAAGCTGTATCCGGCGGACCTGCTCAGGTCTGTCACCAGCTATCTCGCCTCAACTCTCCAGTTTTCCGGAGCTACGGACCATACCAACGACTCAGCGGGAGGGAGTCTTAGCGTGGCCGGCAGCAACATGATTTTGTCCAGCCACGACATCTCGCTTGATTTCAGGGATTCGGTTTCACGCCGGAGCGGAGGTGATTTTCAGTCTCTTGCATTCCGATACTCGTTTCCGCTGGCTGGCGTTGACTTTGCGCTCTCCCTTGAAGATTCAGAATACGGAGGAGTGACCACCAAAGCAGGGCAGCAACTCGATGCTCGTGGCGAATACAGCGGTCTGAGTCTGTCCGGAAGTCGGGCATTGTGGTCATGGAACGCCTTTGAAATGGACAGCGTATTCAGCCATTCCAGTGGCACAAGGCACCGATACGAAGAGTCGGTCTGGATTTCGGATACATCTCATCAGCTGTCCAGTTTTGGTGTGCGATGTTCAGGCAAGACGGAAATGGTCGGTGGTTTTCAGGCTGGCACCCTCGTCACTGCAATGGGGGGGCTGGAAAACCGTGAATCCACCAGCGTATCGACGGTTACTTCTGAGCGCACCCGCTTCCACAAACTCACGCTGGGCGCATCCCTGAGCCGTTCGTTTTATGCCTGGGATCTCGGACTGGACGGTCGATATCAGTTGGCACCGGAAGATCTTGCTTCCTCGGAATACCTTTTAGTCGCCGGGCCTTCGATGTCGAAGGGCTTTAATGGCCAGTCCCTGTATGTATCCGAGGGTGGTTGGGTTCGTATGAACGTCCGGAGCCCGGGGTATTCCCTGCCTTTTTTGAATTCGGTCAATTCCTATGTCTCGGTTTCGGTTCTCAAAGGGTGGGCGCCGACATCGGCAACCGACGGACAGGCTTTCGGCGCCAGTACCGGTGAAGTCTCCCTTCGCCTCCAGGGCAGGGGATTTTATGCCAGCATGAACGTTGGGCAGATTCTGGATCTTTCAGGGGACGCGATGCGACGTCCGGCGGGTCCGGATGTATCTCTTTCCATGTCCCTGGGAATCTGATTCCTGCGCCGGAAAGCCGGCAAAAATCCTTTCAAGGCCGTTACGAAGATGTCACTTGAGGTGATGCGCCTACCAAGTGCTACATTCAAGTAACGGAATGTAAGGGATTTTGTGCATGAAAGGTTCAGGACTACCAACAGCTTGTCTGATGATGTTTTTCCTCGCCTGCCATTCGAATCTGGCGAACGCCTTCGGTTTTGAGGATGTGGCTAGAAAGGCTAATGAGCTGGCCGGGAAAAGCTATCAGGAACCACAACCTGCACCGGATTTCCTCCAGACGTTGGAATACTCTGTTTACCAGGGGATCCGCTTTAAACCCGAGGCAAGTCTCTGGCGTTCTGGAGGCTCCCCGTTCCAGATAATGATGATCCCTCAGGGCAGTTTCTACGCTCACGCGGTAAAACTCCACGTGATTGATAGCGAGGGGGTGAAGCCGGTGACATACGACAAAGCCGATTTCGACTACCCGACTCCCGAACTTGCCAAACGCGTGCCGGCTGATCTTGGGTATGCAGGCTTTAAACTTACCTTTCCATTTGATCGCAAGAACGTTCAGAACCAGTTTCTGGTTTTCGGCGGGGGCAGCTATTTCCGTGCTATTGGCAAGGGGCAACAGTTCGGCCTTTCCGGGCGTGGTATCTCGATTGATACCGGATTGCCCGCAGGAGAGGAGTTCCCGTCTTTCACAGAGTTCTGGCTGGAGCGTCCGGCCGCAGACAGCGAAACGATGGTGGTGTACGGGCTTCTCGACGGGCCCAGTTTGACCGGTGCATACCGTTTTGTGATTCAACCAGGAGAAAGCACACGGATTCGTGTAACCGCTGAACTGTTTTTCAGGGACGATATTCAGCAGTTGGGCCTGGCGCCGCTCACCTCCATGTTCTATTACGGTGAAAACACCCTTCGTCCCCGGGGCGAGTGGCGGCCTCAGGTGCATGATTCAGATGGGCTCCTGGTTCACGATGGCCAGTCCGGAGAATGGCTCTGGCGGCCGCTTCTAAATCCATCTCAACTGCAGCTGAGCTTTCATCAGGTGGGGCAGTTGAAGGGGTTTGGCTTGATGCAGCGGAATCAGCAGTTTCAGCAGTTCCAGGATAGTGAAGCGCGCTACGATCTGCGCCCCAGCGCCTGGGTTCAGCCAGTAAAAGACTGGGGGCCGGGCTCAGTCGTACTTGTTGAAATTCCCTCCGGTGCGGAAACCAATGACAACGTTGCGGCCTTCTGGAAACCGGATCAGGACGTCAAGGAAGGGGAAAGCCGCCGGTTCGAATACGATCTGGCAGTCGGACGGCCAGCAGTATCCAGCCACCCTTCCGGTCGCGCGATCCACACATTCGTGGGAGACGGAAACCGCACTGGCGGAGGCAACGAGGTTGGAGCCTATCGGTTCATCGTCGACTTTCAGGGCAAACAACTGAGCGCCTTGGGGCCAGAGGATGCCGTGGTCAGTCAGGTATCGGGTGGCAAAGGCGTCGAGATAATAGAGCATTTTGTCGAGTACATCCCTGCCACTGATGTCTGGAGGCTCTCGATTCTGGCAAGACCCCCGGAAGAAGAGCCGCTGTCATTGAGGGGATTCCTGAGCCTGGGTAGTGAGACGTTAACCGAAACATGGACATACTCACTGCCACCGGCTACGGGATTGCGGGCGAAATCTGAGTGACGGCGGCGGACGAAAGGAGGCTACGATGACAGCGCAGACGCTACAGCGGGTAGTCGCTCGATTATCCACTTACCTGACGGAATCTGGCGTAACGATGAACCGAAGCATGTCCCGCAAGCTTCTGAAGATGCTGGATGATGCCCTCGCGGAGACGGTCGGGGAGGGTGTGGCCGATGATTTCAGCGAAGCGCAGTTACTCTCCCGCGCCATGGATCGCCTCCCCGACTACTTCCCACTTGTGGAGGAAACGATTCCCGCGCCAGCTCCGCCGCTGTTGCGCGGAAGCATCGGGTACCCCGCTCATGGCTGAAGTTCCCGGCGCCACCTTGTGTCAAGGCTACCGCTGGCGACACATTGCATTCGCTCGCCGTAGCCTGCTGATCCTGTTCGTGCTGGGGCAGACAGCCGTCGCGAGCTACTACCTGCTCTGGGTGCTTCCATACCATGGAGGGACCTGGCTTGAACTGGGTATGACAGCGCTGTTTGCCATTCTTTACGCATGGATTGCAGTCGGTTTCTGGACGGCGGTATTCGGTTTCGTGCTGCGCCTTACCGGTGGCGACCGGCACGGGCTGTTGCGGCGCCATACTCCGGAAGCCCTTGCCGCTACGCCATTGGCAAAAACGGCGATTTTGCTGCCGATTTACCACGAGCCGGTAAAGTGGACCCTGAGCGGCCTGAAAGCGGTGTACAGAGACATTGAGCGGACAGGCAGGATTGAGCATTTCGAGTTCTTTATTCTCTCCGACAGTCGTGATCCGGATGTCTGGCTGGAGGAGCAGCAGCGGTGGCATGAGCTAGCCCGAGAGCTGGGCGCAGAGGGTAGGCTGTTTTATCGTCGGCGTCCGGTGAACCTCAATTACAAGAGCGGAAATGTTGCGGACTTTCTCCGGCGCTGGGGTCGCCGGTGCAAGTATATGGTGGTGCTTGATGCTGACAGCCTGCTCAGCGGTGATACGGTTGTGCGCATGGTGCAGCTGATGGAACGGGAGCCCGGGGTCGGCATTCTGCAAACCAATCCGACCATCATCAACGGGAAATCACTGTTTGCCCGGGTTCAACAGTTTGCCAATCGGTTCTATTCAACGTTGTTCGCTACGGGCCTGGCCGCGATTCAGATGGGCGACGCCGCTTTCTGGGGACACAACGCGATCCTCCGGATCGAACCATTCATGAAGCATTGTGGTTTACCCAAACTGGGCGGATTCGGCATTTTTGGTGGCCCGATCATGAGCCACGATTTTGTCGAGGCAGCCTTCATGGGTAGGGCGGGATACGAAGTCTGGCTCGAGACGGGACTCGGCAACAGCTTTGAGGAATCTCCTCCCACGCTTGCTGATGAACTGTCCCGAGACAACCGCTGGGCCAAGGGCAACCTCCAGCATCTTTGGGTGATGTTTCGTGAGCCGGGACTGCGCTTTGCTCACCGGATGGCATTTCTCAATGGGGTAATGGCGTACCTCGCATCCCCCCTGTGGTTCGGCTTCCTTGTTTTGACCACTTTAGAGGCGGCCAGCATGACCCTGGCTCCAATCGAGTACTTTCCGGAAGGCCATCAAGGGCCGTTTCCGCTCTGGCCGGAATGGCGGCCGGACTGGGCCCTGGTGCTGGCGCTAAGCACCTTCGCTCTGCTGTTCCTGCCCAAATTTCTGGCCATTCTTGATGCTGTTCTCCACCGTTACACCCGGGAGTTTGGAGGATTCCTTCGGCTATTCGCCAGTGTGTTGCTCGAGATAGTGATCTCGATCCTGTTGGCGCCGGTAAGGATGTGGGCACACAGCCAGTATGTTGTGGCAGCGTTGCTCAATTTGTCGCTTTCCTGGTCTGGCCAGAACCGCACGGAGGAAACAACCTGGCGGCAAGCCCTGGTTACGCAGTTTCCTGGAATGCTCGTTGGTGGGTGCTGGTCGGCGTTTGCATTGAGCCTGGATAAACTGTTTTTCCTCTGGTCATTGCCAGTTGCCATTCCGTTGTTGGTGGCGGCTCCAACCGCCGTTTATCTGAGCAGAATCGGGCCGGGCAGCGTACTAAAGGCGTGGGGCCTTCTGAGAATACCGGAGGAACGCGAGCCTCCAATGCCATTGCTGGATGATGCGCGCACTTTTCGTTCGGAGCCTGTTCGCGATTCTATATGGAGTCCCTTTGAACAGGCCGTTCTCAATCCCGGCCTGAACCGGTTACACAGGTCACTGGCAAAAGATCACCGCAGAGGTATGCGGAGCGAAGAGCTCATGGCCGCCGTTGACCGGTGCCTTAAGAACGGACCAGCGGTGATGAGTCGTGCAGAACTGAGTGGCCTGGCTCGAGACAGCCAGTCCCTGGCTGATCTGCACAAAGGCGCCTGGCGTGCACCTGAGCGGGGCTACTGGGGCCAATGCATCACCCGCAGAAGTCATGAGCAGGTTTCCGGGGAGGAACCAATACCTGGCTAACGGAGCCGGACGCCGGAGCCAGGAGCCAAAAAAGGAGGGGGTCACGATGGTGGATAGACGATCACTGGTCAAGGCGTTGGCCGGAATGATAGGGGCCGGTTTCCTGCCGTTAGCGCCTCTGGTGAATGGTGCCGGAATGCAACCGGTACCTGGCAGCAAGCCCCGTGCATTCAGCTACGCCTGGCTCAAGGGCCGCGCTCGGGCGCTGGCAGTCGAGGCGTATGTATCCCATGAAGGTGAATTGCCCCGATCCCTGAAACATCTTTCCTGGGACGATTACCAGGCCATTGGTTTCCGCGCAGATAAGGCGCTTTGGCAAGACGACAATACCGCTTTTCAGATTCAGCTCTTCCACCTCGGACTGTATTTCCAGCAACCCGTCAGAATCCATGAAGTCATTGATGGCCAGGCCAATGAACTGGCCTATAGACAGGATCTGTTCCGATACAGTGGAGAGCAGCCTCTGGGCGATCTGCCAGAAGACCTTGGCTACGCCGGCTTTCGGGTTCATTACCACAACAACTTTGCCCTGGATCTGGCCGCCTTCCTGGGCGCCAGCTATTTCCGGGCGGTGGGTTCCGAGATGCAGTACGGTCTGTCGGCCAGGGGGTTGGCCATTGATACCGGCACTGGTCGCGAAGAAGAATTTCCCCGGTTTTCCGAATTCTGGTTGGAGAAGCCAGCACCGGGCAGTCAGCTGCTCCGGGTATGGGCTCTGCTGGATTCTCCCAGCACCACCGGCGCCTACGCATTTGTTCTAGACCCCGGGCGCAATATGGTCATGGATGTCGATGTGGCGCTTTACCCGAGGACCGAAATCACCCGGGCAGGGATTGCGCCGCTGACCAGCATGTACCAGGTGGGTGAAAATGACGATCGCATGGGCTACGACTGGCGGCCAGAAATACACGATTCAGACGGCCTGGCCATACGTAACGGCAGCGGCGAATGGTTGTGGCGGCCCTTGGTGAATCCCGCGAATCTACGGTTCAACAGTTTCCAGGATAACAACCCTGTCGGCTTTGGCCTGTTGCAGCGGGACAGGAATTTCGACCATTACCAGGATGACGGCGTGTTTTACGATCGCCGGCCCAGCCTCTGGGTGGAGCCCCGGGGAGACTGGGGGCGGGGCAGTGTTGATCTGGTGGAAATCCCCACTGTGGATGAAACCTTCGATAACATCGTTGCCTTCTGGCACCCGGAAAACCCCCTGTTGCCGGGCCGGGAATACCTTTACAGCTACCGCCTGCACTGGGGCGAGCAAGCACCGTTACAGCCTTACGAGTTGGCCACGGTGCGGGCAACCCGGACAGGGCTCGGCGGTGTGGTAGGCCAGAAGCGGACCTACTTCTCATGGCGCTTTGCTGTTGATTTCGCCGGTGGCGCCCTGGCGATGCTCAGCAAGGATGCGGATGTGGAGCCGGTCATCAGTGTGAGTAGGGGCGAGGTTGAAATCACGTCCGCCAGACCATTGTCTGCAATCGACGGCTACCGAGCCATGTTTGATTTGGTGCCGGATGACTCGGTTGAACCCATCAATATCCGCCTCTACCTCAGGCTGGGCGGCGAGCCGCTCACGGAAACCTGGCTATACCAGTACACACCGCCCCCGGTTGCGCAACGCCAGATCTATTGATTGATAACAGCTATTGTAAACAATCGAAAGCTCAGTTTAGTCAATATTGTTGACAATATAGCCGCTCGAGCGTAGCTTTGCTCAAAATAAACCCGGTTTTGTTGACAAACTATGGCTGAGTTACTGTCTACCACTTACACCCGCGCCGATGAAGCTTTTGATTGTCTGCAAACAGCAATCGTAAAAGGTGAGCTGGCGCCGGGAGAAAAGATCGGTGAGCTGGAGCTGTGCTCTCGGTTCAACCTTACTCGCGGCCCGCTTCGAGAAGCACTTGGCCGACTTGAATCCCGTGGATTGCTGGTGCGGCGTCCCCACGCCGGCGTCAAGGTGGTTTCAGTCAGCGCATCCGAGTTAATGGAGCTCTACCGCATACGCGAAGTCATGGAGGGGCTGGCCGCTCGACAG
>NZGD01000117.1 GCA_002690925.1 Rhodopirellula sp. | reverse complement strand
TGGTTTCTGGGCAGTTGCTTCTCCTGCTTGCTCAGAAAAAAGGTTGGTACAGATTACCCGAACCCGGGGAGACGCTTGCGGATCAAGCACCGCAGATGCTATTCGTCGTGCTCGTGATTTCGGCTTTGGGAAATTGTGTTGCCATCGGTATCATTCTACTTTGGATGTGGAATTTAGGCCGGGATAATCTCGGTAAGTTCGGGCTGGCGATTAATCGATCTAAGATAGGATTGGGGGTCAAAGCGGCTGTGGTATTGCTGCCGCCCGTGTTGGCCGTAGCGGCGCTCGTCAACCTCTTGGTTGCGGACTATGAGCACGAGGTACTCGATGTGCTACAGCGGTTGCGTTCTCCGGATGTCTTTGCCGCGATGTTCTTTGGAACAGCGATTGTGACTCCTATCGCAGAAGAGATACTATTTCGTGGCCTGATTCAGGGTGGCTTGCAGCGATTAGCGGATGGGATTGCCGGGCTGGTTAAATCGGCTGAAAGTGAGCTTGCTCATGATCAGCAGTCAGCCAATGGGGCCAATGATCCTGCCGTCGCTGAGAATTCAATCGGGATCAGTCCGGAAGAGGAAGCCAGTACGCCGGGGAACTGGCAACCGGTCACCTATTGGCCGGTCTTTGCCGCAAGTGCCATATTTGCATGCATGCACTTGGGGCAGGGAGCGGCGCCAATACCTTTGTTTCTTCTTTCGGTCGGTCTTGGCTACCTGTATCGTCAGACAGGTTCACTGATCCCCTGTATCGTGGTGCATATGATTCTCAATGGAATGACGCTTTTGGCGGCGACTCTTCAGTAGGCCTGAGTGAACCGAAATCAAGTTGGAGCGGTCGGCAAGGTCGATTGGCTGTCTTGATCAATCAAAGCCCTTGTTTTACCCACGAAACGCTATGGGCGTTGCCGCGAGTCCTTTCGGAAATCAAAGGGCGTCAATCCCATCCAGCGGCGAAAAAGTCGAGTCAGATGAGCTTGATCATAAAAACCAGTATCCAACGCAATGATGCCGATTTGTTTGTCAGTATCAAGTAAAGCCTGGCTGGCGTGATGGACTCTTACCCGTTGTAGATACTGAGAGGGCGACATCTGGTAGGTCGATCGAAAGCGTCGGTTGAGCTGGCTCGTGGAAAGCCTTGCATGCTCGGCGACCTGCTGGATTTCAATGGGTTCAGAATAGTGGTCGTTGATAAATGTGGTAGCGACTTGAATTGGGTCTGGCGGAACTGTTTCGGTTGGCTCCTGGGCAAGGGGGTACATGACGCCAGCGATACCGATGATGATTCCTTTGGTTGAACGGAGCGGAATTTTGCTGGACACAAATGAGGAAAGCCTGCCGTCACCATCGGGAACGAGCCAGACCTGGTTTTGAATCTCCTGTCCTGACTCAATCACCTTTTGGTCTTCCTGTTGATATTTCCGTCCCCAAAAAACGGGGTGGATTTCGAGATCCGTTTTACCGAGTAGTTCCCGTTCATGCTTGGCGCCTCGCAAACGTACCAAGGAAGCATTCATGGCGGTAAAACGGCCTTGTGTATCCTTCAGATAGAGGAAAACATTGGGAAGAAAATCAAACAGACGTACGATCTGACCAGTGTCGCCGATGGAGGATAAAAATTGGTTTCTTAGCGATTGTGCAATGTCAGTCATGTCTGCGTTGTATGAAAGATTGTAGGTTTGCTGCAATTTTCGTGTGTCTGTATCTGGTAAAATGATGGCAGTCGAGGTCTGAGGGTCATCGTGTTCTGGTTTCTCGCCGGCGACGGTCTGACGACTAATGTGGCTCTGCTTGTTTTTCCCACCGCTATTACGGTTGAATCGACCGTTTTTCAGGACGACTTCATGCTGAACCTGACATCAAAGGCTTCGTCGCATACGTGCACCGGAATGAGGCGACGTGATTTCCTGCAAGTCGGTTCGCTGGGAGCCATTGGATTGGGGCTGCCCCAATATTTGGCTGCGGCTGAGCAGGGACATGTGGATCCCGACAAGGATAAACGTTCTTGTATCATGATCTTCAACCTTGGTGCACCGAGCCAACTGGACACGTTCGACATGAAGCCTGAAGCACCTGCGGAGGTGCGAGGGCCTTTTAAGGCGATCTCGACCAAGGGCGATTTCCATATCTCGGAAATCTTGCCAGGACATGCTGAAATTGCCGATAAGTTTTCGATCATCCGCTCCTGTTATCACACGGCCGCTGCGGTCCATGATGCGGGTTGGCAAATGTTGCAGACCGGGCGGCAGTTCACAGGGGGAGTGAACTATCCGCACGCGGGAGCAGTCCTGCAGTACATGCGAGGACGTCGCTCTGACCTCCCTGCGCACGTGGTCTTGCCAGAAACAATGGGACGTGGAGGTGGGAATCTTCCCAATGGACAGGCAGGTGGATTTCTTGGCAAAGCGTACGACCCATTTGCATTGATGGCAGATCCCAGTAAAGACAATTTTAAAGTGCCTGACCTGCTGCCACCTTCGACCTTGGGTGACGTACGAATCGACCGCCGCCGACGTATGCGGGGCGCGATCGAGGGTAAACTGAAAGAGCTTGACGGAACTGAGTCAGCAAAAATGTTGGACAAAAACTTTGAGGCGGCTTATCGGCTGATGAGTAGTACGCAGGCCCGCGAGGCGTTTGATCTGAACAAGGAACCTAAGAAGATAAGAGAACGATATGGCATGCATCGATTTGGCCAATGTTGTTTACTGGCCCGACGCCTAGTTGAGGCTGGTGTGCGGTTCGTCACCATCAACACATTTCTGACCGTATTCAATGAAATCACATGGGACATTCATGGAAGTAAGCCATTTACGACCATTGAGGGTATGAAAAATATCGTGGCGCCGATGTACGACCAAGCGTATAGTGCACTGATCTCGGACTTGCACGAACGTGGCTTGTTGGAAGATACGATGGTTTGCGGACTTGCGGAGTTTGGTCGCACACCTAAGGTGAATCCAGCTGGCGGGCGAGATCACTGGCCTCAGTGCTTTTCCTGTACCTTCGCCGGCGGTGGTGTCCAAGGCGGACGCGCCATTGGCTCAAGTGACCCCATCGGAGCTGTGCCTGCAGATCGTCCCACCAACCCGGGTGAGATCATCGCGACCGTTTTCAAGAGTCTTGGACTTGATCTCCATGCAGAAATGCCTGGCCCCGGTGGTCGACCCTTTCCGTTGGTCGATTTTGGAGTTCGGGAAGTCCGCGAACTTTTCTCGTAAAACCCGAAATCCACTATTTGTTTGCGTTGTTGGATACTTTAGGCGTCTTCCAAGAAAACGAACCATTGAGATCGTCCATGCAAGCTGCCGATGACCATCTGAATATCATTGCCTGACAATTGTTGTTCGTCATGTCTAACCAAGTGGCTAGCATGATCCCATAAACTCAGTTTTGAATTACCAACTGAAAATGTTTTTTAAACGAATACGATTTGTACATCCGGCCATCAAAGTGTTTTTCTGCACGCTTGCCATGGTCGCCCCGGTCGGTGTCGCAGCAGATGAGATAAGCTTGCTGCCAACAGAGTTTAAGCTGGATGGCCCGGACAATATTCAGCAGTTGACCGTGGTGAATCTTGTTGATGGTCAGTTGGCGGGAATGGTTGACGAAGCCGAACTGCATTACACCGTTTCTGATGCTGCAGTTGTTGAGATAAAAGATGGTGTCGCTCACGGGCTAGCAAACGGAACAGCCGAAATACGGGTAGAGACGGTGGCAGGCCGAGTTGCGGTGACACGGGTGCGTGTGTCCAACACGCCAAACCCGCCGCAGTGGAATTTCCGGAATCATGTGCAAAGTGTGCTTGCGAAAAGCGGTTGTAACATGGGAGCCTGCCATGGTGCGTTAGCAGGCAAAGGAGGCTTCAAACTTTCACTGCGTGGTTACGACAGCGATGCTGATTACAAGGCAATCACGCAGAAAGCACGGGGGCGGCGTATTGAGTTGTCAGATCCAGGACGCAGTCTGTTATTGGCCAAGCCGACCGCGGCGGTCCCGCACAAAGGTGGCTTGAAGTTGGCGGTTGGCTCTCGTGATTATCAAGTGTTGTCCGGTTGGATTGCTGCGGGTGCTGTGGGGCCTGCGGATGGGGACGCGAAGCTTGAACGTATCTCAGTTACGCCCGAGTCAGCGTTGTTGCGTCCTGGCGATCAGTTTCAGATTCTCGTAAATGCGCATTACAGTGATGGCCGAACGGTTGATGTGACGCATTGGTCGCAGTTTTCCGCAACGGACGAGGCAATCGCAACTGTAGATGAATCAGGACTGCTGAGGGTACAGGGCAGTGGCGAGGCTGCGGTGTTGGTGTGGTTTGGTAGTAAAGTGGCTTTGGCGCGGATGACAGTGCCGTATCCGAATTTTGTGTCTGCCGACGTTTATCAAAACGCGGGACGGCGTAATTTCATTGATGAGCTCAATCTTCGGCAACTGCAAACGCTGCAATTGCGGCCGTCACCACATTGCGATGACGTTACGTTTTTGCGACGGGCATCGCTTGATACGATTGGCAGGCTGCCAACGTTTGACGAGCGAGAGAAGTTTCTTGCTGCTGACGAAGCTACTCGGCGGGATGAACTGATTGATCGTTTGCTCTCTGGCGAAGATTTCGTTGCCTATTGGACCTATCGTTGGTCTGACATGCTGCTGATCAACGGAACTCGCCTGCGACCGGTTGCCGTGAAAGCTTATTACCAATGGGTTGAGAATTCAGTGCGACGTAATCAGCCTTGGGATCAAATGGTGCGGGAGATACTGACGGCCACGGGAAATAGTGATCAGAATGGAGCAACGAATTTTTATGCCCTTCATCAAGCACCTGAGGAGATGACGGAAAATGCCTGTCAAGCATTCCTGGGGTTATCCATCGGGTGTGCGAAATGTCACAACCATCCGCTTGAAAAGTGGACCAATGACCAATACTACGCGATGGCAAACCTGTTCGCACGGGTTCGGGCAAAGGGTTGGGGAGGGGACGGTCGTAATGGAGATGGGATCCGTACCCTTTTCGTTGCGAATTCCGGGGAATTGATTCAGCCCAATCTTGGGCGGCCGCAGCAACCTGCACCACTTGATGCACAACCACTGGAATTTGATGATCCACGCGACCGCCGACTTGCGTTAGCTGATTGGATGACAAATCCGGATAACCCTTATTTTTCAAGGTCGATTGCTAATCGCGTTTGGGCTAACTTCTTTGGACGCGGGCTTGTTGAACAGGTCGATGATCTCAGGCTGAGTAATCCTGCGTCCAATGAAGCTTTGTTGGATGCCGCAGCCCAGCATGTGATTGACTCGAAATTTGATCTCAAAGAATTGATGCGAACAATTCTGAGAAGCAGGACCTACCAACGCAGCAGTTTGCCACTTGCCGAAAATCGTGATGAGTTCAAGTATCTCAGCCGATACTATCCCCGCCGATTGATGGCGGAAGTTTTGCTTGATGGAATCGATCAGGTGTTGCAAACCACAACCGCATTTACCGAGGTGGCCTTCCCTGGAGCTGATAAACAAAAAACAGATTTTTATAAGACGGGGACGCGAGCGATCCAGCTTTATGACGCCTCCGTCAATTCTTACTTCCTGAAAACCTTTGGACGCAACCCGAGGGAAATTACGTGTGAATGTGAACGCAGTGCGGAGCCAAGTTTGGTACAGGTGTTGCACTTATCCAACGGTGGTACGCTCAATACGAAATTAGCGGATCAGAAGAACCGTATCGCGCTCTTAATCGACGCGAAAGAATCAGATGCCGCAATCGTGCAGAAACTTTTCATTGCCGCTTTATCACGAGAAGCATCTGAAGCTGAGCTAGTGAAGTTATTGGCGATTCGAGACGAATACGGTGACGATCGGGCCACCGCCTTGCAGGATATTGCGTGGAGCATCCTGACCAGTTCAGAATTTACCTTCAATCATTGAATGCGCTACTAAAGTGTTAAGCTTCTCAATTTGTTCTCTTTCAAGAATCAGTTCAATATGCGTGTTCTAGTCCATTGCCTGTTGTCAATATTTTTGATGGGTGTCGGTCAGGCTGCCGAGAAGGTCGACTACGTGCAAGATGTAGTCCCGATTTTACGCTCGCATTGTGTGGCCTGTCATGCGGCGGACGACGCGGAAGGTGGGCTTGTGATGGAGTCCCATGCTGCTTTGATGAGAGGAGGAGTTTCAGGTTTGGCGGTTACTCCCGGCGAAGCGAATAGCAGTCGAATGCTTCTACGCATCAATGGAAAGGCGGGGCCACGCATGCCTCCCGAAGGAGAGGTGCCATTGACTGAATTACAGATCGCAACCTTGGCAAAGTGGGTCGAACAGGGAGCACCCGGGCCCAATGGAAATGCACCGGTCATGCGTGTGCTCAAGGTTCCCGTGATTAAGCCCGATCCTGAGGTTTTGCTGCCACTCAGTGCTGTTGCGATTGCGCCGCACGGATCGTTGACCGCTGAGGGGAAGACTGGACGGGTCCAACTCAAGGATTCGAATGGGAAGCTTCTTCATGAGCTAACGACCAAGAACAGCGGGATTGAAAAGGTAAATGGGCTGGAGTTCAGTCATGACGGTGATCGCCTCGTCGTGGCGTCGGGCGTCGCAGGAGCTTACGGAATGGCGCTCGTTTTTTCGACCGAAACCGGTCAAAGGCTGCATGAGTTGGGGGGACACCGTGATGTGTTATACGCTGCCAAGTTTTCACCGGATGGCAGCATGATTGCCACTGCTGGATATGATCGGGAAATCAAGTTGTGGGATAGCCGGTCGGGTGAACTTTTACGTTCAATGTCGGGGCACAACGGTGCCATCTATGATCTTGCTTTTTCATCCAACGGAAAGGTGCTTGTCAGCGGGTGTGCCGATGAGACCGTAAAGCTGTGGAGTGTGGCTACGGGAAAAAGGCTCAACACACTGGGCCAGCCCGAGGGCGAGGTGTTGGCCGTTGATGTGAGTGTTGATGGTAAGTTTGTTGTGGCGGGGAGTGCTGATAACCGTTTGCGGGTTTGGACGCTGAGTAGTTCGGATCAGGCTCAAACCAATCCTATTTTCGTCACCCGCTCGGTCTCTGACAGCCCACTGTTCAAGCTGCAAACAGATGCGGACGGCAGTCGGTTGCTTGGTCTCACTGAGAACGGTGACGTGGTGGTGATTGACACCGGGGCATGGAATACGGTGTTGACTCTTCAGCGGTTTCCGCATCGTTGTAACGACTTTTCAGTATCACCAGACGGCAAGTCAGTATGGATCGCTTTGTCCAATGGCGAGCTGGTGAAACAGTCGATCGACGAGGGGATTCAGGCAGATGAAAAGTTGCCACCAGCACGAAAGTTACACTATCTAGAAGATGTTGAAACGGTTGAAGTTAGGGAGAATGAACTCAGGAAACGCGAATCGCAAACACAGAATTCAGTAATGAACGTGCAAGGTGGAGCGATCATAACAGGCACGATTGGTGAACGGGGCGAGTTCGATGCTTATCAGTGGCAGGCGACACAAGGGGACGTTTGGGCGATCGACGCCGATGCCAGCGATGGTAGTCTGATCGATCCGTTTATTTCAATCGTTGATGCGAATGATCGGCCGGTGCTGCGAGTGCGACTGCAAGCCGTTCGTGATTCGTACTTCACTTTTCGGGGTAAAGACAGCAAGCAGATTGGTGACTTTCGTCTCTTCAATTGGGAGAACATGCACCTGAACGATTTTCTGTACGCCGCAGGCGAGGTCACTCGTCTGTGGATGTACCCACGGGGGCCGGATTCGGGTTACAACGTCTATCCCAATGAAGGTGAGCGATGGACCTATTTTGGTACTTCGCACACCACGCATGCGCTTGGTGAGCCTGCCTATGTCGTGCGTCCTATCACGGAGAATGAAGCACCTGAAGCGAACGGATTACCCCTCTTTGAAGTGTATTATGAAAATGATGATGACCCCGCACGCCTGGCTGGAAAGAATAGTCGGTTGATTTTCAGGGTGCCCCAAGATGGTGCCTATAGGGTAAGAGTGTCAGATACGCGTGGAGAGGGGGGAGCTAAGCATATCTATCGCTTGGCGATTCGGCCCGCGAGACCCGCTTTCAGAGCATCTGTGGACAAACCCAATGTCGATATCCGCAAAGGGTCGGGCAGAGAGGTGGTTGTGCGTGTGGACCGCTTTGATGAATTTGAGGGGCCAGTAACGTTTGAGTTGCAGGATCTGCCAAAATCGCTTGTTTCAAGTTTCCCTGTCACCGTCGAACGCGGTCAGCGTTACGCTGTAGGCACAATCTGGGCGCCAGAATCTGCTACACCATGGGAGGGTGATGTGATGCCCAAGATCGTTGCCCGTGCAAACGTGCTGGGAAAAATGATTGAACAGCGCGTGGGGGATTTGGGGATTCTGAAGTTGGGTGATCAGCCAAGTGTTTTACCGTCGATACAACCCGCCGAGGGGGAGTTTGGATTCTCTGAGAACTGGACATTGCAGGTCCGTCGAGGGCAGAGCGTGGCGGCACGCGTTGTTGTGCATCGACAAGATGGATTTGCTGGTCAGGTCAGCTTTGGTAAAGAAAATGCAGGTCGAAATGCAACGCATGGTGTCTATGTCGATAATATCGGACTCAATGGGTTGCTCGTCCGTCAAGGCGAGAATGAGAGAGATTTTGTGTTAACCGCTGATGCCATTGCAGAAGTCGGCAAACGTTCTTTTTTCTTGCGAGCAGAAGTGGACGGAAACGTTACCAGCCAGCCTATCACGGTAGAAGTGTTGCCCTAGCTAGTGCTTGCGTCATGACTAAAGCTCGCGTCATGACTAACACAGGGGGCATGGCCAACGTTGGTGGCCTCGCTCACGCTTCTGTGTTGATTCGATCTGAAGCCCTGTCCTCGTCTGCTGGGTCGTGTAAGTAACACGAGCCCGTACGCCCTGGTTTTCTTCACGAGATGATTTTCTGAGCGATGCCAGAAAGAGACACGGGGGAAAGGGTGGGAATTGATAAGTGACTGACGCGGACCACAAGAAGAGCCGTGCGCATGAAAAAACGCCTGCACCGATTGCAGGCGTCGTTCGTGATTCATTGTGAGCGTGAACTCAGGCAGTGACGATGTTTACGCGGCGACCTTTGCGATCGAACATGACATTGCCGTCGATCAACGCATAAAGCGTGTAATCATTGCCCTGACCAACACCTGTGCCGGCGTGATATTTGGTTCCAACCTGACGGATGATGATATTTCCTGCTTGCACAGCCTCACCACCAAACTTTTTGACGCCACGGCGTTGGGCATTGGAGTCACGTCCATTACGGCTCGAACCCTGCCCCTTCTTATGTGCCATTTTCCTTACCTGCTATCAGAGATTTCCCGAGAATTGCTTGGTTTTGAGGCAATTTAGCTGGAAACAGGGAATTCCTCAAGAGGCAAACCGCTTCAGCAGCTTATCTGAGAGGCCACTTTTCAGTGTTTTCCCCTGAATTGTAACGGATCGTTCGTATTTGTTGGCAAAATCTACCCTGACAACGGGGGCAAAGAGGTTTGGTATTGTCGAGGCTTCGGTCTTGGGGAGAGCTTTCCACGTAGGATCTGTTCGGCTGGAGTAACACCCGGCATGAGCTGATTCCCATTTTCGGGCTGTTTCATTAAAGCGAAGTTTGGTCGGTGATCAGGGCGTTCAAGGTTCACTTGGGATGGCTTGTTCAACTTTCTCAAGTGTCGCTTCAAAGGTCGGGTTACCGGGTTCAGATTCAATTGCTTTCTTGATGTAAAGCTGGGATTCTTGGAGTTGTCCTAAATCAAAATGCGTCTCGGCGGCTTCGTAGTTTGCTTGGGCGTCGCTGGGCGTGAGTTTCAATAACCGATCAAGTATGTTTATTGCATCAGCTGGCCGCCCGTCTTTTCGGAGGCAATAGGCAAGCAGAACCATAGTGGCCGTGTCGTCTGGATAGGCATCGATCACATTCTCGAGTGAAGAAACCGCGATCTCGTATTGGTCAGTCGCCGAGTACAAGAGACCAAGGTCGTAGTAGGCTCGTGCCATGTGTTCTTCATTATCTGTGATCAACGCCGCAATCAGGTACGGTTCTGCTTTTTCAGTCATTCCCGAGTCCAGCAGCAGCTCGCCGTATGGTAGGTGTGCGCGTGAATAGTCGTCTATTGAAAATAGCGTTTGGTATTCGGAGTGGGCAGCTGCATAACTGCCGATGTTATTCAAACTATCTGCCAGCAGAAAACGGCTTTCCAGATCATTCGAAGTAATCGCAAGGGCACGCCGTGCAGCCACAATTGCTTCTTCAAATTTTCCTGCCCAGTGATTCACCTTGGCCAGGTTACGAAATGCAATCGCCGTTTCCTGATAGTCGATCGACCCATCAACTCGTTCCTGAACTGATTCCATGATGGCTGCAGTCGGTGGTTTTCCCGTGATGATTTCATTGGCGAGCAGCCCGTCCACAATCCATCGGCCTATCACACGATGCAATCTGAGATTCGGGTGCACGTGGTCAAGGAAGTAGTCATCACCCAGACAAGCATGACCATTTTCGTCGATACTCAGTTGACGTAGCAAATTCTCTGCGTCGATCAGTGGTACTCTCGCTTGGGCTGCGACCAAGCGTAAGGTGTCACGCAATGGCTTGATCGCCCGAAGAGAGCAAATATCCTTATTCAATGCAGATTCAAAAGCTTGTTCAGCTTCGGCCCATTCTTCGCATTCAAAAAGAATTTGCCCCAAAAGATATCGCGCGTCCGCTGAGTTGGGGGAAGTCGCTACGACAGCTCGTGTTGTTGCGAGCGCCTCGGTGGGTTGACCAGACCGTAATAAATCTCGTGCTTTGTTCAATTGCAGCGTTAAAGCTGTGGCGTCCACGTTTTCATCGAAAAGTGATTTGAACGGACTGGTGCCCCTGAGGTTTGACACCGGCGATACGAATGCTATTTTTGCATCAGCGGAGCGGGCGATCGAGATCATGCTCTCCAAGTTGATACGATAGTCACTGATGACTTCCTCACGCCATTTTTCGTCACGCTCATATTGTACTGGGCCTACGGAATGATTGAGCATTTCATCAACTTCCTCTGGGAATGGTGGACCAGCCTCGGGAAGTGTTTTTGATGCTTCTGCGTCGTCTGCGTCTTCTGCGGGTGAAGCTGAACCAATACGGTCCGAAACTCGCTGTACAACTGATCCGGTGCGGGTGCTTTGCAGAATAGCGCTCAGGTCATTCAACCAAGATTGGTTTTCAAACATGCGGGCATAGGTTCGACGCTCTAGGAACTCGTTTTGTGCGGAATAGACGATGAACAGATCTGGGTCATATTGTGCGAGCTCTCGCATGACTGCTGCCACTCGATAACTTGCGTAGCTCACTCCCCCCGCATTGATCACTTCCCATTTGACGTCAGGTTGGACTTCGGTCAGCAATTCCCGTACCCAGCGCACATACGAACCTGAATCTGAATATGGCCTTCCAAAGGTTGTCGAACCGCCAACACAGAAAACCCGTTTCGTTCCCGCTGGTTTTTCCTTGGGAAACGATTGGATGTTGAACCAGCTTTCCTTGTTGGACGCCGTGGTCAATATTTGCTGGCCATCCGCATTGGTGGACGATGCCAACAGCGGAATCTGTTTGGAGAATCCTGCGCTAGGGTCACGGCTATTGGCGATCGTGGACACACCCATTAGAACCAGAAATAGCTCCAAGCCGAGAAAGAAAAGTGCGGTGCTGGCACTGGCAAACAACAGTTTCTTCTTCCAATTGAGGCGGGGCTGGGAAGAAGGTTTTCGATGAGGCATGTGTTGAGCCAGTTTGCGTTTGATTCGGAAAGATCTGCAATGTTGTGCAGGTTCCGTTTGAATTGTTTAGTTCATACTGCACGGTCTATTCCCGCACAGGGTCCGTTCGGTGACCCGATAAGTGTTTGTCGTTTTGATAACTCGGCTTATCAACCCTCGCAAACGATTTGAGTATTCCGAAGTCGCTTGTTTGTTGCGTTGACAGTACTTTGGAAATTTTCGGTGATAAAGACGAATCATAGTGTGCGAGTGAGTTCTTCATGGATATCCACGTGCACGATAGGGTTTTATTTTGGTTTGTCAGTGAGTGTCAATTGATAGGCGTCCGTTTTGGATTTGCCGGTTTACGCTGTGCTGGTACCGATCGGGCTTGATCTGGATTGTATCCCAGCAGGTAACGCTCGTAATCAGCTTGTGCGGAGTTCGCGAAGCCGAGATATAAGTTCCTTCTGCATTGGCTCACCCAGATTGGGGATGACTCGGTACCCCAACGCGAATCCACTATGGCAGAGCGGATTCAGAGGAATTGGTAACGAAATATGCATCCATCCCCGCTGATGATCACAGACCTACGTTAGCCGTCCACTAATTGGTTGGGTGACACATTAATTCGGCGATGCGAGGATCATCCATTTTCCATCTGGCGAGAAGCAGATGCTCGTCCACGGCATTGACGTATTGATTTCGGGGACAAGTCTGGGGCTTGTCGTGCCCGCCACATCGAGTTGGAAAATCAGTTCACGACGGTGTTTGGGCGAGTACATGTTGAAGAGCAATTGCTTTCCATCAGGTGACCAAGCAAGGTCTTCACCCATGGATTCGTTGGTTGAAAATCTATTTCGCACCTGTGCGGGTCCAGTGATCGACAGAATCCCAATCTCCTGATGCGTTTCTGTCTTGCCCTTGAACGCCAGTTGCCGGCTATCAGGTGACCAGGACATGTTCCAGTAAATGTACTGGTAGGGGTGTGTGCCCTTGGCGAGCGCCGTAGTGACTTTGCCGGATTCAACATCGTAAAGACGGATGCTGTTGTCATTGGTGTAGGCAATGGTTTTCCCATCAGGGGACCATTGTGCTGCCCAACCGTCATCAATTCGTTTATGCGGCGTGCCGTCTGTATTCATGATCCAGATGCTTGCCCCCTGTTCATAACGGCAGCAAACAAAACGTGATCCTTTGCCGGACCACGACGGCATCTGTCCTTTGCAGACATCTCGTACATCATCCCCGTTGGTTTTCATCAACATGATTTGGGACAGATTGCTGCGATCCGGGGGAGAAGCATCGAATAACACCCAGGCACCGTCTGGTGAAATCGAAGGTGAACTGACCACAGGGAATTTCTCGTTGCGGTAGATCTCATCTGATTGCTCGCCATTGACCGATACACGGTAGAGCGTGTGGAGCTTGTACGGTTCAAAATCAAACTCGGAAGCGTCCAGCTTTTTGTTCCCGTCACGGTCCAGACGGTGGAAGTAGTACCGCCGCTGAAGCTGGAAAAGATCACGTGTGTGAAATTTAAATTCTTTGTACGAAAGCAGCCCGTCCCGATCGATGTCTTTTGGACGCATTTCCCATGGGTAGTTGAAGTTGGCTAACATTGAAACGCGAAATTCAGCAAGCGAAAGTTGTTCATCGCCATCGTCGTCAAACGCTTTGATGTTGGAGGCTACCAGATGTTTTCGCGGGCTGCGGATCGACGCTCGGAGTTCTGCTTGACTGAGTAGCCGATCTGTATCTGTATCAGCTTCTTCAAACAACTGAATGGGTTTTCTAAGGTAAGGACCCGTCCGTACAGCGAATTCTGAAAGATTGACCGCTCCATCACCATTGATGTCGAAGGACTCAAAATCTTGCTCATCCGTTTCGCTGTTCCACCATGTATCGACAAACTCACTCTTGGACAGCACATCATCCTTGTTGACATCGCAACGCAGGAAGTTGGCAAAGTCCACCACGCCTCCGTCTTTAGTCCGTAGTAGATCACCGGTGATCCAGCGGATGCCAAGCTGTGTCTCCAGGAAACGAACAGCTTCTTCCCTTGAAATTTTACGATTGCGGTCACTATCGGCGTGGAGAATCAAGCCTCGGTCCAGGCGACGCTGACCATCCGGTGATATTGAAGCGTTGTAGTTGATCGTGAACATCGTGCTGTCCACAGTTTCCTCAGGGCGATACAGCCAACCATCGTAGGATTCATCCATTGCCTCAATGGCGCGTTGGAGAATACGCAGGAATGGGTCTTCCAGCGAGGTAATTGCTTCGTTGGGGGGGACATTGCTGGCTTTTTGTGCGGCCAAAAATTCCTCCGGGGTGACAAGGCCGTCTCCCGATGTATCAAAGTCCGCAATGGTGCCCGTTACGCGGAGTGAGTTCTCGGCAGCAATCTGCAGCTCATCCGCTGACAGAGTGCCGCTATCATCAGTATCGTAGCGAGAGAACTCGCGAGAGGGCGGCGCTGGAGTTGCCGTCTTGGCGGATGTCGCTTGCGATTTCTGTGGCTGTGAAGATGGCGGCTGGGAGCAAGCAGGTGATTGCAGTGTGAAGGTCAATGCAAGTGCAACCGCAATGTGAGATGCCTTGCAGATTGCGCGATGAACAAAAAAGAGAACTGGCATCGTATGAATGCCACTACCATGGCGGCGACGACTTTGATATTCGTAACCAGTATCCACCATCAGCCTCGTGCTACTGCTGTTCCTGTCGCGGCTAGCCCACTTGAAGCGGTTTCCTGCACCAGCCGTTTGACAATTTTTCGGGCGTCGATGCCTTCGCTCTGTGCGGCAAACGTTGTGATCATGCGATGCGTTAAGACAGATTCAGCAACTGCTTGGATATCTTCTAAACGCACCATGTACTGCCCATTCAACGCCGCACGAGTTTTGCCACCCAAAATTAGATATTGAACAGCTCTTGGACCGGCACCCCAAGAAACGAGTGGCTTGAGCCAGTCAGGAGCCGAACCTTCTTGAGGGCGGGTTTGCCTGACCAGGCGAACTGCGTACTGGTAAATATGCTCGGGAACGGGAATTCGCCGTGTAAGATCTTGGAATGCGATGATCTCCTCGGCCTTCAACAAGGGTTCTAGCGTTGGCAACGAGGTGCCCGTCGTAGTTCGGGCAATCTCAATCTCTTCCAATTCATTGGGGTAAGTTAGTTCGATTAAGAACATGAAACGGTCGAGTTGCGCTTCTGGAAGCGGGTAAGTTCCCTCTTGTTCCACTGGGTTCTGGGTCGCCAATACAAAAAACGGCTCTTCCAGTTGGTAGGGTTTTCCGAGGACAGTGACGCGACGCTCCTGCATGGCCTCAAGCATGGCTGCTTGAGTTTTTGGAGGCGCTCGATTGATTTCGTCAGCCAACACAATATTGGCGAATACCGGGCCATGAACGAACTGAAATTCTCTGCGTCCCTCCGGCGTGTCCTGCAGAATGTCCGTACCTGTGATGTCCATCGGCATCAGGTCTGGTGTGAACTGAATGCGGTTGAAGTCCAGCGACATCGTTTCTGCAAGTTTGCTAATCAGCAGGGTCTTGGCTAAACCCGGAACACCCATCAAAAGGGCGTGCCCTCTCGAAAATAGCACCGTGGCCAGTTGGTCTATCACGTCGGTTTGACCTACGATCACGCGGCCGAGCTCGGTTTTCAACCGTGTATGGCACTGCTGCAAACGTTGAATGCTCTGAACGTCGTCGGAACTCAGTTCTTGGGGTGAGGAGAGATCGGTGTCATTCATCGACAGAACGGTTCCTGAGGGCGGGTTGCGGGATTTACAGACTACCCACGAGCGGCCGTATTGGCAAGATTCCAACTTGAGCGGAAGCCGCATCAGCAGCCAATTGTCCTTAAAACCAAGGGCTGAGACCTCCCAAGGGAAAATTTGCTCGCGTAACGCCCTCTAGAAAAGTCGCTGAGCCGGAGGCAGAAAATTGGTCAGTAAGCAGTGCGCGGGCAATAGTGGACTGGGGGCTTTGGACAAAGAATGAACGTTCCAGAAACCGCTGCCAATGTTGTTCATCGCAGCGGTTGACCTGGTCCAATTTGGCTATGAAACCATTTTGTTCAAACGAAGAGTAAGGCATTTGGTGAAAAAAAGGGAGACTGGATTGTTGGTTGAGATGTCTTGGACCAAAAAGCAAACAGGCAAGCAACCGGGTTTTTAAAAATGGTGTTACTTACATAATCCCTAAACGCATTTTCTTTACGAGCAGAGGTCACTATGTTCCGAACCTGAGCTGATGAGCTGA
>NZGD01000116.1 GCA_002690925.1 Rhodopirellula sp. | reverse complement strand
GCGCCGAATCGCCCTTCGGCCGGAGAAGACAGCTTTTAGTGGCATTGCCTCGACGAAATAATCAGCCGGAAGCAAATCGCGATTCTATACGTATCAATCAGAACATTCGCATCACGCCTATTCGGGTTGTGAGTGAATTGGGCGAGCAGTTGGGAATCATTCCCACTGAACAAGCCCTCGAGCGGGCTCGCGACGCCGGCTTGGATCTTGTTGAAGTGGCCCCGAATGAAAGGCCACCCGTTTGCCGAATCATGGATTACGGTAAATATAAGTACGATAAGAACAAGAAAAAGAATACCGGACAGTCGCATACCAAGACGAAAGAGATTCGGCTTCGACCAAAAACTGGTGAGGAAGATATCCGCACCAAGCTTCGTCAGGCTGAGAAGTTTCTTGAGCACAAGGACAAAGTCCAAGTGAGTGTTCTCTTTCGTGGCCGTGAGATGGCTCACATCGAAGAGGGCCATAAGGTCATGGAAATGGTCATCGAGACCCTAAGTGAGTTCGGCAAGGTGGAAACACGGCCACAGCAGCATGGTCGTCGCATCATCTGCATGATCTCACCGAAATGATGTTTCGATGTGACCACGTCTGAAGGCTAAGTAGGTCCCAAAACTGTTGATCTTGCTTGGCGGCTCATTGTTGAATTTTGCTGACTAGGATGCTGAGGTGCACTGGTCAGCTCGCTGAGACGCACTGGTCAGGTGTTACCAGGAAGAAATGGTATCAAGTTGCTAGTGCGCAAGAGGAATGCGGGGTTGCCTTGAATCCGACTCACCTTTGCGCTTATTAAAAGTCGAGTACGAACGTTCAGTACGTGTCACGGCTCTTTGTGCCGTGATATTGGCTACCGCGTTGGGGGCATGCTGGCTTCAAACCTCCGCAAGTGAACTGTAAATTCAGATGCTTGTATGTGAATTGTGTGCGCTGGTCATTGCGGTCGAGCAGGGCATGCAAATCCTTGACACTGGTCTTGCTTGCCGTCTTTCCAAAGTACAGAGCCTCTCATGATAAGTTTGGAAACAGTTTGTAGTTCGTTGGCATCCATCGCTCCTCTGCGTTTGGCAGAAGACTGGGACAATGTTGGGTTGCTGGTCGGAAATCGACGTGCCACGATTGCAAAGGTAATGACGTGTTTGACCGTGACCCCCAATGTGGTTTCTGAAGCAGTGGAACAACAGGTCGGGCTGATTGTTGCTCACCATCCCCTTCCCTTCAAACCTCTGGCTCGAATCACCTCCGACTCCGCTACCGGTGAGATGCTGTTGCGTCTGATAGGTGCAGGTGTTGCCGTGTACAGCGCGCATACGGCTTTTGATTCGGCTGCCGACGGCATCAATCAACGCTGGTCCGAGCTTTTGAGTTTGCAGTCCGTTGAAACCTTGGTGCCGGCAGCAAGTGAGACGAAAATGTCTACCGATTCGCATGATGACAGTGCGGCTTTGCCCATCGAGGGAACAGGACGATTGGGACGCCTGGCTGAACCCGAAAGTTTGCACTCTCTCGTTTGTCGTGCTGCGTCTGCCGTGGGTGCCACCGGTGCACGGCTTGTTGGCGATCCCGACCGAAAGGTCAGCAAGATTGGTCTTGCTTGTGGCAGCGGCGGAAGTTTCTTGTCAGCAGCGCGGCGAAGAGGTTGTGATGTTCTGATCACCGGAGAAGCCACTTTTCATACTTGTTTGGAAGCAGAAGCGTGCGGAGTGGGTATGGGACTGTTGGGTCATTACTGGAGCGAGCGATTTGCCATGGAGGGTTTGGCCCAAATTTTGTCGTCGGCGTTCCCGCACTTGTCGATTTGGGCCAGCAACAGCGAGCGTGATCCGCTGTCTGCACTCAGCATTTGAAGCGATGCGTCTACGTGTTCGAGCCAATTGCCAGAAGGTCATTTGCTCAATGGAAAGACTAGTTGGTGCTGCGTTGTCGGCCAAAAGGCGGACCGCCAGCCGGGCGTTCCCCGCGAGGCCCTTGGCCATTCGTTGGATTTGTTGTGGGGTCTCGTCCTGTTCTGCCCTCGCCGTTGCCCGGTCGGTTCGGGCCCGGGCCACCGCGTGGCTTAGATGTGTCGAACCCGGAGTCCTCGGTTTCTATGAAACCAGGGCCCCCGAATTCTGTGCGTCTGTCTTCCAATCCATTTTGTCCACCCTGTGGACGCAGGTCTCGATTCATGTTTTTCAAACCCGGGCGGTTGCTCAGCAACTGTAGAAGGACTTTCGGGTTGGTGTTCTGTACTTCATTCCGAGACACACGGCCATCAGCATTGGTGTCAGCCTGCATCAGGAGCGACTTTCCTGATCGGGGCATTTCTGTCATCGCGATGAAGCCATTTCGATCACGATCCAAGTACTGCATGATGCGATCAGGTAACCGTTGACGCTCGCCGATGAATGGCGTTGGTTGTGGATCAAAATTTTGTTGCTTTTTGTCGACGACGATATCCGATGGATTGGTGCGAGTCGTTGCAGCGGGTTGTTGTGACCAATACCAGAATCCAGCGATTAGCAAGGCGACAGCCACAGCAAGACCTGCAACTGAAAAAATCAGATTGTGGGAATGATTCCCCATCGACTTTTTCGGGTTTTTTCGAATCGCAGAACTGTTTGCTGCTGATGTGATCGGGGGTGATTTGAGTGATGAAGTGTGGTGCCCACTGGTAGGAGTGAGGGCCGGTAAATCTGCGAATAGGTCGTTGTTTGTATTGGCCGTCGCAGAAATTTTTATGTTTGGATTTTCAGAAGTCTGTTTTTGTTGGTCTTCCTCAATTCGTGTCTGGACTTTTGTTAACGTGGCCGAAGCCCATTGGTGAGTTTTTGAATTCTTTGCTTGTGGGTTGTCGAGCATTTGCCGAAGGATGGGCACCGCTGCAGTGAATTGTTTGGATTCACACAGTGTTTTGACCAGCTTGCTTTGCTCGTTTAATTGGATCTGTGTGATGTGGGCTTGGACTGTCTTAGCATCGCTGTTCGACGATTTTTTTCGTGAAGCATGGGAGCGAATGCATTGTTCCAGATCGTTGGCAAAGCTTTCCATGGACGCGTAACGCTCGGCACTGTTCTTTGCCATCGCTTTGTCGCAAATCTGGGCTAACCCGGTGCTGATGGTTGGTCGCAGTGATTTCAGCTCAGTTGGCTCTTTGGTCAGGATCTGTCCGATCATTGAAATTGTCGAGCCATTACCTGTGAACGGCAATCGTCCCGATAGAATTTCGTAAAGCACGACGCCTAGAGCATAAATATCCGATCTTTGTCCGACCGAATCTTGATCGCCGCGAAGTTGTTCGGGTGACATGTAAGCTGGTGAGCCTAGCAAAGCTCCCTCTTGAGTTAATCGCGAGTCATCGCCGAGTTCGTCGGGGCATGCCAAGCCGAAGTCCATCAAAATCGGTTCATTGCGGTGATCAATCATGATGTTGGCAGGTTTTATATCGCGGTGAATGATGCCGCTGCCATGGGCCTCTTGCATCGCTCTCGCGATTTTCAGAACGGTCATCGCTGCAAAGCGTTCAGGCAGTTCTGTGTGATTGCGGATGTGGCTCGAGAGTGTATCGCCTTTGATCAAGGCCATGGCGATATAGTGTGTTCCATCGACTTCACCTACATCGAAAACAGGACACAGGTTAGGGTGTGCAAGATTCGCGGCTGATCGTGCCTCGCGGTAAAAGCGATCAATCAATCTTGAATTCGTGTTCGATTCGAATTTGGGCACCTTGAGGGCGACCTTGCGATCCAGTTGGGTATCATGGGCCTGGTAGACGGAACCCATGCCGCCGCGGCCCAGAAGAGCTTCGATCTGGTATCGCCCCAAGCTGGTCGGCGTCTCGGTGGAATGAGTAGAATGGCCTCTATTCTCAGGATCGGTGTGTTCTTGGGCAATCGTCGCATCGGGGGTGGGCGTAACCCAGTTGGGGTTTTTGTCACCCGCCGTCTCTCTCGACACGTCGGGCAGTGGGGTTTCAACCGGATCAGGGGAATGCTCGGCATGTGTTGAGGCCTGGTTCACCTCGATTTCTAGTGTGAGTTCATCGCCTCCACGCGTCTTGTCAGTTTCTCGAACATCGCTTGAGCCGCTGGGGGAACCAGCGGCTTGTGACGGATCGCCGGTCTCAGAATCGCCCGTCTCAGGGCGGTCGGGATCACGGTCGGGTGGATAGCGATTCACTCGCGAATACCTGGAGTGTGTGGTAGGAAAGCATTTACCAGTCTGTAGGTTATTGCAAGTCTGGTTTGCCAACAGCCCTGATTGGCTACTGGGCTGGTTTATTTGGGGCGGGAGACCCCACCCATTTGATGTGAAAGACCTCTCCGACGCTTTATCCGATAACGTCAGTCCTGAGAGCCAATTGGCGAGACTGACTCATGATCAAATGAACGGGATAGCAATCGGAGGCTTCACCGACCGTTCCGATTATAAAGGAAATTTGGGTCAAACGTCCCCGGCAAGCTGGAACTGTTCCATCAGTTGCGTGTGATTCCTAGTGTCCTGAGCGTAAATCTGTGCCCTTGTTCTGGCTTGGAATGATTGACCAACCCGGCCCCCTACTTAGAATCATGGTGGGCTGTTCGCCCGAATCACCCGAAGTGGCGTTTCCTTGCAGCTACAATGGATGCAGGATACCGCTGCCGCACGATCAAAAACACATGACTAATTCTTCCCGCTGGCTCGCTGCACTGCCTGTTTACAACGAAGTCGATTACGTCGATGACGTTCTGGATGAGGTTGCGCATCATGCATCTGCTGTGCTTGTGGTCGATGACGGGTCCCTGGATGGCACAGCGGACCGTCTTCAGCAGCGCCGTGATATTTCTCTTATTCGCCATGCCGAAAACCGGGGTTACGGAGCGGCTCTGAAGACAGCGTTCCAGTACGCGATCGATGAGGGGTTTCAAGGGATCGTCACACTTGATTGCGACGGACAGCATCAACCTTGCCGAATCCCCGAGTTCATTCAGGCCGCGGACAATGCTGATATTGTTTCTGGAAGTCGCTATCTGAAAAGTTATGACGGCGACGACGCCCCTCCAGAAGAGCGGATGAAGATCAACCGAACGATCACGCACGAGTTGAACGAGCGGTTGGGATACACACTCACAGATGCGTTCTGCGGATTCAAGGCTTACCGAACTTCTGCTTTGAAGCTTTTGAAGATTACAAATGCTGGTTACGCGATGCCACTGCAGTTGTGGGTAGAGGCCGCTGCCGCTGACTTGAAAGTGGTTGAGATACCGGTGCCCCTGATTTACCTTGATTTACAGAGGTCTTTTGGTGGGGCATTGGATCAGGCCGAGGCCCGTTTGCAGCACTATCATGAAGTGCTTGATAATGCATTTGCGACCGTGATGGCTGCAGGGGTTGCGTTCCCCTCTCGTGAGGAAGTCGCTTGCAATTGATGAATTCTTCCACTGCATCTGAAACGAACAACGCCGATTGCGCGCAAGACTTACGAAAGTCTCATGCTGATCATGGATCACGCCAAAGCCATTCTGTTGATCATGTGGAGCATGGTTCTCAAGGCGGTGGATTTCGCGAATATCGCGCACCACGTGAGCACGGCGAGGCGTTTGTTGAGCCAGCCTTTGATCAGGCTTTGCCTATGCTGCAGGCCAATCGACGGCTGCTTGCGAAACAGACGATTTTTGAGGCAATCCGTCATCAGGCTCGGCGGCAATTGATTGAAGATGCCCTGCGTTATACTTCGGTATACCGTACGCCAGATTGGTTGACTGGTTTCTCCGTCGATGAACTGCTTGAGCGGCCCATTGTAATGGCTGGCCATCAGCCTGCTTTGTTTCATCCAGGCGTGTGGTTCAAGAATTTTGCTCTCAGTCATGTTGCCCGGCAAACCGGTGCACTCGCAATCAATCTCGTGATCGACAACGACGTTGCATCAGGGTGTTCAATTCGTATTCCCACCTTGGATTCAGAGACGTCGCAGGCGTCTTATGTTTCAGTGCCGTTCGATGATGCGGGCGGCGGGGTGCCCTACGAGCAAACAACGATCCAGAACCATGAAGTTTTTGAGCACTTCGCCGAGCGGGTGGCCAAAACAGTCGAGCCAATTGTGCAAAATCCCTGTGTGGATCGACTTTGGCACCATGCCCGGGCCGCAATCGAGCGGTGTGGAGTAGCCGGATGTGCGATGGCCCAGGCCAGGCATGGTCTTGAGGGAGAACTTGGTCTGCAAACTTTGGAACTTCCGCTGGGTGTGGCGTGCCGGACGACGGCATTTGCAGAATTTGTGCTATCCATTCTTTCCGAGTTACCTCGTTTTCATCGCTGTTACAACGGGGCTGCCAACCAATATCGCAGGGATCACCGAATACGAAGTACGGCTCATCCCGTCCCCAACCTTGATGAGCGGGATGGGTGGTTTGAGGCGCCGCTGTGGATTTACGGAAATCAGTCACCTACGCGTCGGCCCGTCTGGGTGCGACTCAGGGATGATCAACTTGTGATCAGCGATCGTGTTGAGCGTGAGATTGAGATTGATATACGTTTTCCAAAGTTGGCTGCTGAGAAGCTGAGCAGCATGATTAACCCGGAATTCAAACTTCGGCCACGTGCCTTGCTCACCACGATGTACGCTCGCTTGGTCTTGAGCGATTTATTCATGCATGGCATCGGTGGTGCCAAATACGATCAGTTGGGTGACCGGATTATCCACTCTTTTTTCATGGTGGATCCCCCTGAGTTCATGGTGATGTCAGCGACGGTCAAGTTGCCAAGTGACCAGGTTTTGAGCAGTCCCACCCGTGTTCGTCAGCTGAAACGCGAGTTGCGCGACATCCAGTTTCAGCCGGAGCGTTTTGCTGAACTCGCTGATTTGGATCACAGCTTGATTGCCAGAAAACAGCAGCTGCTGGAAAATCAACCTCCGCTGGGTGCTCGTGGTGATTGGCATCGGGAGATCACTGAGATCAATCGGAGGTTATCGGCTTGTCTGGAAGCACAACGCAGCCGAATTGCGACCGAGCTGGCAAGTGCCCGACGACAGGCCTCCTCGGAGGCCATTTTGTCCAGTCGAGAGCATCCTTTCTGCGTGTTCAGTTTGCAGCATTTGCAGAGTACTTTTTCGCAGCTGCTAGATCAGCCTGCTGCCTCCAATCAACAATCTTGACGATTTGCGACCAGAATCTGCCCGACGAGTAGCCAGATAGCTGTGAACGTAAGACCAAGGGCAGCGTGGATAGCATCAGCATTCATGATTTGGGCCTCCAAAGAGAGGGAACGGTAGGGTTTGGCCCGTTCCATGGCCCATATCTCAGTCGAGGCGTTATGGTTGCACGCGACTGCCAAGTACGCGTATCCCGGCGTACATTGAGGGAATCGGCAAAAGATTCACCCCATCTACAAAGAATTTCTAAAGAGCTGATAATTCAGCTAAACCTCAAAGTTTCCCAACCCACCTTTTGATGGCAAATCCAGATGACTATGAAGTATTGGTTGATGAAGACCGAGCCCACGACTTATTCCATTGAGGATTTGGAGAGAGAGTCGAACCAGACCACTTGCTGGGAGGGTGTGCGGAATTACCAGGCTCGGAATCTGTTGCGTGATGACATTCAGGAAGGTGATCGTGTTCTGTTTTACCATTCCGCTTGCAAGGAGCCTGCAGTCGTGGGGACAGCCGTTGTGTCTCGGCCGGGGTATCCCGACAGTCATGCGTTCGATAAGCGGAGTAAGTACTACGATGCAAAAAGTGATCCTGATAATCCCCGCTGGTACATGGTGGATGTCAAGTTGGAACAGAAGTTTGATGCTCCAGTCACGCTCGCTTCATTGCGTGAAAAAGCGAGTCTCAAAGAGATGGTGCTGCTTCAGAAGGGTAGTCGCTTGAGCGTGCAGCCCGTTAAAAAGAGGGAATTTGATATCGTTCTGAAAATGGCAAAGTAATGCTGGTTACCCCATGCACATCAACACACCGGTCCACGTCAATAAAATAGAGTCGTATGCCGGCGGAAAAATATTTGATGGTTGGTTCGTTCTTGGAACGCTGACTCTCTGGCTTGGTTGCGCGCACATCACAGTAGCAGAGGAATCTGTTGGGGGCGTTGAGCGATCACCCAATATCGTCATGTTGATTGCCGATGATCAGCAGTACTCGGATTTTGGCTTCATGGGTAATCCGAGGGTTCAAACTCCGAATTTGGATGAATTGGCTCGTGGATCCGCGATCTACACCAACGCTTATGTTCCATCGAGTCTTTGCCGTCCCTCGTTGGTCACGCTGCTGACGGGGCTTTATCCGCATCAGCATGGAGTCCACTTCAATCATCCGCCGCCTGGTTTTGCCAAGCTCACAAAGTCACCGGAGATTGGAAAGGCTGAGTTTGATCAGTTGCGGCAACGGGCGATCACTTTGATTCGTAATCGTGCTACGCTTCCGAGGATACTTGCGGCTCGAGGTTATCGCTGTTTTCAAACGGGGAAGTACTGGGAAGGGCATTGGAAGAACGCCGGATTCACCGAGGGTATGACGGTCGCGCAGCCATCAGGTGGTCGTTATGGTGATAAACAACTCGCTAGCGGTGACTGGGTTGCACACGGCAATGGGGATCATGGGCTTGCCATTGGTCGTGAGACGATGGAGCCCATCGCCACATTTCTAGATGACGTTCAAGGGAATCCGTTCTTTCTTTGGTACGCGCCATTCTTGCCGCACACACCACATGATTCACCTGAAAGATACAAACGAACGGTCAACGCCAATCCAGATGTGGAGCCACACGAGATTCCGTACTTTGCGGCGATCATGCAGTTTGATGAAACGGTGGGGCAACTGATGCAGATGATCGAACGACGCGGACTCACCGATCACACGTTATTTGTGTTCGTTTCAGATAATGGCTGGGCACCTGATCCCCTGCGAT
The DNA here is from genome assembly GCA_002690925.1 of Rhodopirellula sp. Taxonomy (GTDB): domain Bacteria; phylum Planctomycetota; class Planctomycetia; order Pirellulales; family Pirellulaceae; genus Rubripirellula. Next base: position 4,642 of record NZGD01000116.1, on the reverse strand, counting down.
TTCGAAAGTCCACAAAAGAGTGGGACCACACTCGAAGCAGCAAGCGTTCGCCGTTCGAGCCCGGTTTGCGTACACCGATCTTGATTCGGTGGGCGGGACGGACCAAGGCAGGGAAGTACTCTGCTCCGATCAATACAATTGACTTGATGCCCACGCTGCTGGATGCAGCAGGTGTTACCGATAGGCCGGCAGGCCTGCCGGGCATCAGCCTATGGCCATCCGCGGTTGGGCAACGATCGCTATCGCAGGAACGTGCCGTTTTTGGAGAAATCTATCCCGGTGACGCGTCCACGCTCGGTGCTCCGGAACGAGACCTTGCCTACCGATGGGTTCGTAAGGGGCGATACAAGTTGATTGTTCCCCAGTCTCATGGAACAAAGTCACCTTGGAATGAGTACGTCGAAAGTTCAGCGTTGTTTGATCTGGTGCGTGATCCAAAGGAAAAGGAAAATTTGATTGTTGACCCGAGCCTGACCAGTGTGATTACATCGCTGTCAAAGATTCTGGATGATTGGTGGTCCCCCTAGGGCTTGCGTCGTGATCATTGAGAGAATGCACAGAAGCAAGGCCTGCTGGGAAAGTGAATGCGCGTACTCAGGATTCGAGGAACTTGGCTGTGAAGCCTTTTGGAAGCGTTTGGTCGTGGTCAGGTTCCGATTGGCGAAGATTGGTGAAAAGAACAAGTTGTGAGGTTTTGGCGACCCCGTAAAAAAAATACGGACATCTCATGCCGTTGTCGGGCGTGTCATAAGTTCTGCATGAACAGTTCATCCGCTATCATGGAAGGGGTTGGAAGGGAATCCGATTCATAGGTTGATCAAACTCTTTTCCCCTTGTCACGAGCAGGCACTCGATGGGCATTCGTTTTGCGTGTCATGTTTGCAAAAAACAACTGAACATCAAACGCAACTTAGCGGGACGGCGAGGGATATGTCCTCAGTGTCAATCACGGTTTCGAATCCCGGCGGAAGACTCTGAACAATCGACTCCAGTGGACGCCGCTCGCGTCGTTGAACCCGAGATGTCAGGCCCCTCTAAACAGGGCGGTACTGTTGAGCAGGGCGGTACTGCGGTCATGGCTGGAAGCAAGGTGGTTTCACAGCAGGCCACCATTTCAGTGCCGAGTGATTCTGAGCCTGAGTTGCAAGACGAGCCCAGAATGCAAGACGAGCCCAAAATGGTGGTGCGCGGGCAGGCCGTACAGGAGGAAGCTGAGCTGCACACGGTCGGTGGGTCGATTCTGGAGGAAGAATCCAATGCAAGCTGGTACGTTCGTCCGCCCAGCGGTGGTCAGTATGGACCAGCATCGACAGATGAATTGCGTGAATGGATCAGCCAAGGACGGGTTGCTGCTTCTGCGTTGCTGTGGCGAGATGGTTGGCCGCAGTGGCGAGATGCTGGCGAGGCACTGCCGGAATTGTCGAACAAGCTGCCAGACGCCATCGGTTCTTCCGGTAATGTGACGATGTTACCTGAGAAGCCAACCTTGCAAGTTGAGGCGGGGACGCGGCAGGCCAAAGGAAAAAAGTCAGGCATTGTGCTCAGTGGAGCTACGGGGATTGGAGCTGAGCGGAGGTTGCGGACCACGCGTCGTATCGGGTTGATTGCGATACTGGTTGCCATAGCAGCGTTGTTGATTGCGGTTCTGGTTTATGCGATCACGCGTTAGACGGATTCAATTCGCACTCTAAAAATCCTCGTTTGACCGTAATTCGAGGTCCGTCGCTGTTAAGTCTGGGATGCTCGGCCGTGCGCCGTATTTCGCGAGTTGCTGGCATCCTTCCATTGAGGTCAAGGGAGGGGCCTTCCCTTAACAAGCTGTTGCTTGATCCACTACAGTGCAGTGCTGGGGTGCTGGTCGATTTGATTTTCGCTGGCGACCAGTCAGAATTGAGATTCCCAAAATCCCGCCTCGCTCAGAGGCTGTTCGTTTCCAGGAGAAGAATTTGATGACCATCAATAGCAAAGTTGCACTCATTTGGCTCGCTGCCGGCGTGATGGGGCTGTTCACTTGGAACAGTGTGCAGGCAGAAGACGCTAAGCAATCTGTCAGCGTATTCGGCGAAGGTAAAATCACGGTGCCTGCAGACTTTAAGCGAGTAGAGCCCAAATCTCGAATCATCCAGCACGAATTCCAAGCCAAAGCTGGTGAAGGCGATGATGTGAAAACGGCCCGGGTCACCATGATGGCTGCGGGTGGTGATGTGAAAGCCAATATCCAGCGTTGGCAGGGGCAGTTTGCTGGAGGCGATCAGGATGCTCGCAAGACGGAAGAAATGAAAGTGGGCAAATGGCAGGTCTACGTTGTCGACGTTAATGGCAACTATGCGGAGCGTGTCGGTGGTCCTTTTGCGGGTGGCAAAGTCGTCAATCGGGAAAACTATGCCATGGTTGGGGTCATTCTTGAAGATCCGAACGGACGCAAGTTCTTTCTAAAGATGATCGGACCAGCCGAGGTGGTAAAAGCAAATCGCAAGGCGTTTGTTGGTATGGCCAAAGGTATCGATAAATAAGTTCGAGACGTTTGGAATTGCCACTCAGAGAAGGTGAACGATGAACATTCAGAGTTTTCTGGAACATCATGGGATTGTTCGTAATCCATTTGCCGAAGAAGATGCGCAAACAGATCAGGTGTTCAAAGAATACTGCATCAGTAGTGCCTACCACCCGATCTGGGACAAGGTTTATGGGGATCCAAAAGAACCATCGACCTCCATCATCTTTGGACCCAAGGGTTCTGGGAAAACAGCAATGCGTCTGCAGATTGACCGACATCTGGGTCGGTACAACGCAGAACATCCAAATGAGCGTCTATTCGTCATTCGATACGATGACTTCAATCCATTTCTGGATCACTTCTGTGAGCGTTTGGGACGGAGAACATCACGCAAGCCGGAAAAAGTCTTGGATGCTTGGCGTCTATGGGATCACATGGACGCTATTCTTTGCTTGGGTGTGACCGACTTGATTGACCGAATCCTGAAAGCGGACAAGGGCACCACTGCTGAGTCGGTCAGCAGTCAGAAGGTTCATGGGTTGGATCGTGCTGCCGCTCGTGATTTGTTGTTGCTGGCTTCAAGCTATGATCAGTCAACTTCATCAACTTTTATGGCCCGTTGGACTGAATTGCGACACGCCTTGGGGTATCGCAACTTTTCTTCCAAAATCAGTCTGATCGCCGCGATCGCTGCTGCCATTTTTTCAGTCCTGTTAGTGGTGCTGCTTTACACAGGAACTTGGGGCAATGGGGAGGGTGAGGAGGCAGGCAATGTGTCTCGAATGACTTTGTGGCTGATTCCAATCATCACCTTGATTGGGTCTGCACCATGGCTGTGGCGCACGATCAAGTGCCATCTGGCTGCTTTGGGCATCCGCCGACACATGCGAGTTGGAAAACGTGAGACAGGATCGCTTCGGAAGATTTTGCAGCAATTTCCGAGTAAGGAATTGGCCAATCAGCCGTTGCCGCGGTTCGACCGAACAGATGATCGTTATGAGCTGTTGAACAAATTCAAAGCGATCTTGGAAAGCTTGGGATTCAGTGGCGTTATCGTTCTCATGGATCGGGTTGATGAGCCGCATATGACTGGTGGCAAGTCCGAATTGATGCGCCGATTTGCTTGGCCACTGCTGGACAACAAGCTTCTAAAACATCCCGGGATCGGTTTTAAAATCATGCTCCCACAGGAACTGCAACGTGACATTGATCGCGAGACGCGCGAGTTTCATGAGCGGGCGAGACTTGATAAGCAGAACGTTATTTCTGCGTTTCAATGGACTGGTGAGTCGCTGTACGATCTCGCTCGAGCCAGGATGCTCGCATGTGCTGCCGAGGGAGCAAGCCCTGAGCCCAAGGATTTGTTCTCCCAGGATGTCAGCTACGAGCGAATGCTCTCCGCCTTTCAATCGTTGAGAGTACCGCGTCATCTGTTTCGGTTTCTGTTTCGTGTGCAGGTTGAGCATTGCAATCGACACACCGATGCACAGCCCGCCTTCAAAATTGGGGGTGAAACCTTCGAGTCAACTTTAGCCGTCTATGCCCGAGAATCTGAAATCGGTAGCCACTGAGTAGGTACTAAGGCAGCTTGAGTTTGCAGGAAAAGAGGATCGCTCGTTTTAGACTAACTGGAAGAGTCGGCACGAATCATCCTTCTTGAGGCGGATCCGAGTGGCACCCCGGGGAAATGTAGACCTGGGAGTTACCGGAGTTTGCGTGGGGCATGCCTGGCTGAAGGCTGGGAATTTTGATTGCATGATGATTAGGGCTCACGTGCGGGCTGGGATCAAAATCGAAAACAGGAAATCTCCTCCGGGGTGGTGCATCTGCTCATTCGAATCGCTTCAACGTAAGAAATCGCCTGCTTTGAAGCTGTTTCTACACCTGCACTTTGCCCTGATTGGCAGGAAATTTTGGGTTCAAATGCGAAGAATGCGACGAATTGCTTGTCAGCAAACTCCAGTGGCACGATTTCACCTTGTGAATAACTCTCGTTTTGGTACTCTATTTTCCCTCAACGCGGGGTCCAAAACTTCCGTCAACACATATCCTCGATGCTGAGCGGCTGTCCGCTTTCGGCCTTGAAAACTGGAGAATGAACTAGGTGGGTACCAAGAGAACAGGCAAAGGTCGACGTAAAGTAGG
>NZGD01000115.1 GCA_002690925.1 Rhodopirellula sp. | reverse complement strand
TTCAACAACACTCCGTATTTGTTCCGGACTCATGTAGTCCAGAGTACCAAGTATTTGACTGTCCCTTGTGCGTTGCTCTGCATCAAACGCTTCTGTGTCCTTTGCAATGCCGAAATCAATTATTTTTACCTGTGCACCTCTTAACGTTTCAGTCACAAGAATGTTTGCCGGTTTTAGATCGCGGTGAATAACACCGTGATGATGCGCGTGCTCGATTCCGTTGAGCACGCCCTGCATCAAACGCAATCTCTCTGTAATATTCAGGCAATGATCATTGCAAAACTGGGTGATCGGCTCTCCCTTTACCAATTCCATTGATACATAGGGATAACCCTCCCGGGTATGTCCTGCATCGTAGATGGTCGCAATATTCTCATGTGTTAATTTCGCGAGCGTCTGCTGCTCCAATTCGAATCGGCGAACGGATTCCAACTGGAATTTATTTGTGCGTTGAACCTTTACAGCAACCTCTCGATAAAAAGGGAGTAACTGCTCCGCCGCAAACACATCAGCCATCCCCCCAGCGCCAATCTTCTCGAGGAAATGGTAGTTCTCTATTGAGGGTGCTCCGTCACAATCAGGTGTCGATAGGCTCTGATCGCTCAGGAATCCGTCGAACGTTCCCCAGTCTGATCCATCAGCCTTGAGAAGTTTCGCGACCCGATCGCGCAAAACGCGCTCATCGCCGCAAATCTGATCGAGGAACTTCGATCTCTGCTTTGCGGCAGGAATCATCAAGGCACGCCGGAAGATTGCGTATTCGTCTAACTCAATGCCCAAAAAACACTCCTCACCGTATCCTTCGTCGTTATTGTTTTCCAATGGCGGGAATCTTTCTCGATGCAATCATGTGATCGCTGTCACCACATTATAAAGGATCGCGACGTGCAATCTCACGCCTACCAGTGTTCGCGTCGCCACTGGTCTGTCGATCCTCCCAGACCACCTCAATCACCGCGTCCATTTACGCAATGTTTCCCAGAATCTCACACTCAAAGGTCTTCAGGACCTCCGACTCATATCGTTCTTTCAGACATCCCGAGTCTAGATTTACTCGGACCACAAATCCCATAGCGGTGTTAAGTATAATACGGATTCCTTAGCGAACTTAAAAATAACAGCAAGGACTGTGCCTGGAGCACCCTGTGCAGGGAATGCCTGATACGCATGGACTGTCCGGGCAGCAGCCTTATGACATGCTTGAACTGGCCAAACGTAAAACGCTGCATTTAAGCTCAAAGCGTCTCTCTGGACGCCGTTTAGAACAGTTGAAAAGGTAAGGCACGAGAAAATGCGTTAGGCAGGTCAGTGTAGATGACGTGATTGTCATTAGGCTTCAGGCTTTCAGAGGCTCTACGACCTGTAGATGGGTTGGTAATCTACCGAAAGGGCCATTTGAAATCATATAGGTCAGATTGGAAAACCACTCTTCGAACCGTAAACGCGAAAAGAACCATGTGCGGTAAAGAGCACTCCCGATTAGGATGAGGATGTACATGAAGCATCCTCGCTTAAGGGGTTTTGCTACTAGAGATTTACACGCATGGCAGGCCGGTCCTAGGGTAGCCCCCATCAGATAACGCTACTGAAATCACAGAAGGTTGTGCCATGAAAAAACTCGCCAGTGATCGCTTTGCTGGCGGGAAGTTGACGCAGGGCAGGCTAGCGAAGAAGCCCAATAGTTTTTTGATGCTAGTGCATTTTGTGGCTGTCTGAGGGTCACATCCAATGGGACCACAATTACGCGTCTTAGACGCTGTTGTGCGTGTTGCAGCCACTTTGAAAGACGTCAAAACAGCAAGAAAAAGTTCATGTTGCGTGGTTTCGTAGACACCGCGTTTTAGATTCGAATCCTGTACCATTCACTTTGATTTACACAGCAGAACGACCTCGTCACACGAGTGGGTACTTCCTAGCTAGCTTGACCTCCGATCCCCAATGGAAAAACATCAGGAGTTAAGAGTCTAAAGACAGGAAAGATAGGGGGATTTGTATCAGCCAGAATCCGTCGGCGTTCAAGTATTTTGATCTAGTTCGTCGCAACGATTAAGCCTGTCGTAAGCCCAAATTCAACCGGTGTTTATTCTTCGTGAGGTTGCTGGTTTAACCCCCCCGAGGTAACTGTTATTGATTTTGTAACCAACCAGGCGACTCGATGTATTGCCTGCGCTTCGTCGCGACGTACTGGATCGCAAAACTTTAAAAGACGAGGGATTCGTTACTCGACTTAGCTCGAGGAGTTCTATACCTCTTTGGCAGACTGCATGCGGAGAGATTGCAATTGCGCATGGATGATTGCTAGCGGCAATGCCACAAACCGTCATTTGTACAGACGTGCTCGATACCAGGTCAATGAATGGGTGCGTGTTCGATTTGACTGTGACGCGTCTAGGGCTCTATGATCAGAGGAGTGGGTTGTTGTCTATGCAATGGTGCAGGCACGCCGCAAAACCAATCCACGAACCGGAGTCGATGTGCCTCGCAGGAACGCCTAGCTCGTTCAAGCTTTTTCACTTGGTCTGGTTTTCGCTCACGCCATTTGCAAAACCTTTTGTTCAAAGGGAGATCCTTATGCAGTCACGCATGACGCTTTTTGCCGTTGGTTCCATTCTTTGCCTGTTTCCGACTTCTGTGTTCTCGGAAACGCTTCGTCAAATCACGGTGCAAGTGTTGGACGAGGACGGCAAACCAGCGGAGCGGGCGGAGGTGCGGGCTCGCTATCTGGCAAACGTACAGCAAAGAAACAAAACGTATCAAGTCCCTATGGAGCTGGCTCCATCACAGACCACCGACGCTAACGGTCAGTGCGAACTCGTGCTGAGAGATGTTTCCTGGTCACTTGCAGCGGTTCGTGTTTCACGTCCCGAGATCACGATCGATGAAGCTATTGAACTCTACGACAAAGCACCAAAACAACCCTCCAAACGCGAGGCGTACGAGCGGAAGGTTGACGATCGGCTAAACCGGTACAGCACGGCGTGGCAGAAACTGTCACCCACTGTGGATGCCAGCCAGCCAATTACTTTAAAGCTTGAAAAGGCAATCAAGGTCATCGGTCGCATTCGGGTCAATGGAATGCCGCTTCCCAAGGCATTCGTCACTGTATCTTCACCAAAGACCGAGGTTAACAAACTCTTCCCTGTTGCAAGTCCTGTTCTCACTGATCAAGAAGGACGCTTCAGCTATTATGCAATCCCCGGAAAACTCAACCAGGTGAAGATTGTTGTCGAGCGGGCGAGTGGAAAACGCCATCTGAATCTCTCTGAAGTGCCTGCCGAGCCAACGTCTGCAGGACGGATGTATGAGATCGACACCGTCGCCAGTGACTATGTTGTGGAATGATGTTTTCTGAATACGCGAAGGTTTACTTGTCTTTGCTGCATCGCCGCACGACCGAACTCTAAGAGCCACACGGCGCGGATGTCACTTCGCTGGTGCATTCCCGAGATCAAAGCCTCACGTATCCTCGACAAAAGATCGGGAGCTGCCTCCACGACTTCCTCCGTTGAAACACCAACGACTCTGGCGGCACTGACTACCCGTCAGTTTTTGCACCAAGTGGAGCGTGAGAATAGGGGTGAGTAAAGCGACTATGTTCTGGAGGCTCAGGTCTAGCCGAAGCCGGAAGAACAACGCCTGCCGCGTATCCGGCAGGGGTTTGATTATCCAATGAAGCCTGCGTGTTTGCACCGCGCAGCCCAAATTTAAACGCACACTCGTAACGTTTTTTGGATCTCTGAAAATCGGGATAATTTCACAAGAATTCTCTTCGACATAAACGCAACTTGCTGATGGCTGGGAACTAACGTAATTCACGATCACACGGAACGAAGTGATTAGGGCTTGCCCACCACTTAATCACTCCGATGAATCATTCATCGCACATCGCCGCAAAGATGGAAAGAACTGAGTGTCTTGGTGGATACCTTCGATGAAATAAACGTGCGATTTCGCTCTTCTCGGCTATGCGCGACCCCCGCCCCAGAGGTATCGTTTGGGTAACATATTTGCCGCACTATTGCGTCGGTGCAGCTTGATCATTCCTTTTGTCCTATTGCGGTCTTTAAACATCCAAAGGCCAGCACGAGTCGGATCGCCCGGTGGTGTGGAGTGATTCTTTGATTTTTTTTACTTGGATTTGTGCGAGGGTATCTCATGTGTTTTGATGCAACCTCGAGCTTCGTTGCCGGGGGGGCAGCTTATGGCGTTTCGGCATACTTGCTGCGCCGAAAGCACGCGAGGCTGAAGTGGGGGGCGGTCGCATTGATGGGCATCACGATGATGCAGTGGGTGGAAGGGTTACTCTGGCTCGATGGTCCATTGCCGCATGGAACCTTCAATAAGGTATTAACCGTTGCGTTGATTCCTGTTGCGTTGCTTGCACAGGCATGGGGCCCACTCTTAGGGTCGACCTGGGAGATTCCCGTCTCAAAACGCAAGGCCGCATTTTATGGCTTAATGACCATCGGCTTGCTTTTCGTCGTGGCGTCGCGTGTGATCTACCACCCGTCCATGACTCAGGTCACTCCTCAGGGCTTTCTCAATTGGTGGTCTCCAGAGAACCCTCCAGTTTTCCCGGTGTGGACATATGGGGCTTGGGCTTTGGTGATCGGAACGCCATTCTTAATTTGGTGGAAACCGTTGTGGCAGGCTCTGCTGATTTGCTCGTGGGGATGGTTCTGGGCAACTTTGAGTTTCTTATTAACCGATAGTGCTGCGAGCTACTGGTGCTTCTTTGTCTCATTCTACGCGATCTTCGTGTTTATCTATGCTTTCATGACACCCGATCCAACGCCAGGTGAATCGGACGCGGGGTAAGGACGTTACGGTAAATGGCAGGTAGCTGTGCTGTACAAGCAGGAGAAAGCGACCATTTGCCCGTGATTTCTGTGGCACTACTCACGAAAGACAGCCAACAAAAGACGAGGAATAAGCGTAGCATTCTTGTACCGAGCGGACACTTAAGTTAGCACCGCAGCGGTCCATCAGAAGCCGAGGCAATCATGACTACCCCCTCAGTCTTTGCACTAGCTTAAGTGGCTTTGCACTAGCTTGAGTGGAAAAATTGGCGTTAGGTAAGGCGGCTATGTTCTGGAGGCTGAGGCGTAGCCGAAGCCTTAAAAACACAGCCTGCCGCATAAGCGGCAGGGGTTGGATAGTCCAATGAACGCGGGATGCGAGGATGGTTGTAGTCGAGTCGCCAGCGATCAATCACCCAGCAAGCTTCCTCGAAGCTCACGAAGAGTTCATGGCTTAGCAGCTCCTCGCCAGGCGTGCCATTGAACGATTCCACATCGACGTTCTCCCAAGGGGTGCCCGTGGCGATGAACAGCGTTTGGATATCAGGTTCTTACAGCCAACGGCAAATCACCTCGGATACGAACTCTGGGCTGTTGTCACTACCAAGCGGTGACTGCGAATGTGTTCGGGGGTCCCGCGTGCGGCGAACAAGTACTGGAAAACACCCATCACATTTTGCGAGGTAAACGAACGCCCCACGTCTACCGCTGCGCATTCTTCCGTTGACTCGTCTATCACCGCCAGCAATCGAAGTCGACAACCGTCCTCGGCCCGGTTCATCACAACGTCGTACAACGCCAACTGATTCTTGTCTCGGGCACGGAGATGCACGCAACCGTCCTCACTTCAGCCAGTGAATCGTCACTCGCAATGTCGGATCGGTGGGACTTGCATATGTTCTCGCTTCCACAGTCAATGGACGCGTTTATCGTTCACTGTTCAGTCTCTCTGCGTCAGCAGCTAATGAATTCGCCCGGCGTTGAGTCGAGGACGTTGACCGGCAAGTTAACCACCTTCGCTGTCGGCCCCACGCGACTGAGATCGTTGTTTGTTAGGTGGTTGACTCAGATCGCGGCAGGAACGACGCTCCGAGACTCTTTCTGCACAAACGGCTACATATGGCAAAGACTTTGGGGCGACGTTGTTCAGGTCTTACCAGTTTTCCTCGGCAGCATCCTTGAGCCTCTCCATATCGAGAGCCTGATCGGCAACCCTCTTCTGCAGACATGCGGTCTCTTTCTCCATAGTAATCCGTTACTTGGCCATCTCTGGTTCTGTGCCATCGTAATTCCGCCGCCAGTGGTACTACGTCTGGTCGTTGACTTCTAGTGGCTTGCAAATCTGAAACACCTTGTTGCCCTTACCGAGTTCAACATCGGCTTTACGAAGTTTGGCAACGATCTGATCCAATGCTTGGTCTTTCTGAGCCAGTGACAGAGTCTTCTCCGGGCAGTTCGCCCGAGCAAGATTCTCTCACTCACAACAATGCAATTCAATTGGTGGACATCATCGTTGGGAAAACCACCGCACGTTCACTTTTAGAGACTACCACCGCACTATAGAGTGTCTAAGCTGTGGATTCTCAATTGATGAATGCAGCGTTCGTTCCCACTTCTATCGTATTCGCTGGTAAACTTTTACCGCAAACGAATCGTGTTACTGTTACGTATCGTTTGCTCTCGCAAGTTGCCACGAAAACAAGCAAAGATTTCGGTGACGGAAAAAAAGCTTGCAACTCAATTGCAGCCGCAAAACATCCATTAAAATGAAATCACACCTACGAACCGTTTTTGGCTGCGACGCCCGATCGTTAGCGATTTTCAGGATGGCGATTGCAAGCTTGATCTTGTTCGACGTGTGCGACTGGTTTTTGCACTGGGAGCAATATTTCTCATCGTCTGGCTTGTTGGATTCTGCCTGTGCGAAGTCACTCAGCCCCCATTCATGGTCATTGAACTACTTAAGTGATTCACCGTGGTTCACCTGGACGCTGCTGTCACTGTTAGCAGCCTCGTGTTTAGCCGTTTTCTTCGGTTGGAAAACCAAGGTGGCGATGTTCACCTGTTGGGTGCTCCTTGTTTCCTTCCATACGCGGAACCCCTTGCTTTTGATCAGTGGTGACAGTTTGCTCAGGATGATGTTGTTGTGGGCGGTGTTCATTCCAACGGATGAAGCATGGTCGCTTGATGGTACACGGAGGAGGGGGCTTAAACGTTCCTCTGACGCCAATACGCGGCTTAATACAAACTGGGTCTGCACGGCGGGAACCGTTTGTCTACTTCTTCAAGTGTGCATGATGTACTGGTGTGCCGGATTTGCAAAACTGAACGACATATGGTTCAGCGGCAGTGCGCTGGATTACGTTCTTCGTACGGATGTCTACACACGCCCCTTTGGAATCTGGTTGAGAGAACATGATTCCCTCACCAAAACTCTCAGTTTCGCCACACCATGGGTCGAGATCGTAACCCCGTTTCTTCTATTCTCACCATGGCGGACCCTGTCTTTTCGAGTGTTTGTGATCGCCGTACTCCTGTCGCTTCACACCGGGATCGAACTTGCATTGAATGTTGGCAAATTCGGTGTAATTTCACTGATTGCTTGGCTTCCTTTCCTACCGCCACGATTTTGGACAGCCAACTTGACAGCTTCCACATCAAAGAAGCATATCAGCAACGATTTCTTCCTTGACCGACCAACTGGTTCTGGAACATTGTGCTTTCGTAAACCTAATAAACCGAGTGCACATTATTTCGCATTCGGCTTGTTGTTCTATGTTGCGGTCTGGAATCTTGTGACGCTAGTCGATCTCAATCGAGCCGCGGAAAATCGCTGCATGCCTTCAACCTTCTACAAGATCGGCGAGATGACAAAGTTATCTCAAAAATTCTTCATGTTTGCGGAACCACCTAGACATAATACAAGATTCGTTTTTCGTGGAACGCTTACGGACGAGACGGACATTGAGTTGCGCACGTCAAAATTGCTCTCAATACAAGCACCTCTTGCCCCACGTGATCTTCCAATGGGTTGGGTATGGAAAAAGGTCCATCGCTATATTCTTAGCAATGGAACCACGGAGACGCTCAACAGTAACCTGTTAAGGCATTATACGGAACGCTGGAACAATCGTGAGGACAAAAGATCGGCGGTTGTCTCCTCGAGACTCATTCTGCTTTCAAAACCTATCCGCTTGATCGATTCAACGGATGCTTATCAGGCCACTACCTTAACCAGGTGGAACGCACCCGTTTCAAACACAGCCAACAGAGAAATGATGACCGAACAGTTTGAAAAAACGCTGGATTCTCTGAGAACTGGCCCGCTATTTCCACAAGATGAGATTCACAGCAACACCAAGTAGGTTTGGAACAGAGAGAAGTACGGGAATGGATTCTCAGTGACACCGGCGCGCGGCTGATCATCGCAGCGAAGAAAGGCAGCACCGTCATGGAACAGTAGGCAAGTTGTTGAGAACAATGCCTTACGAAGAAGACGCTGGACAGTGTGAACCCTAATCTGGCCGACACTGTCTTGTGTTTACGCTTACTTTTCGACTTTGGGATTGATCTAGCGGGATGGGATGGCAAGGGATCGATCGTTTACTTGTAATGAGATGATGCTTGCTTAGCGAACCGTGGAAGTTTCATTTTTTATTGGCATCGCATCGTTGGTCCTTCCAGTCCAGATTTTCGTTGTGTTTCTTTACGTCAGGTGGGGAATGCGTTGTATCCGCGTGGCATTCTTTGTGTCGCGGCGTTGTTCACCGAAACCTATTTTTGATGCAGTGGTTGTGGGCACTCGGCGCTTTTCTTATCGCAAAGATAGACAAATATGCATCCTGAGGCGGAACAAACTGCTGATGCATGGTCCAGTGAGACCGGCATCTCATTTACCCGGCATCTCATTTACCATGCTTCTCAGTCCTGTGCTGACACAATTTTGGTACACCGGTCTGTTTGGGGGCTTTTTGGCGACTGATGGTCGTTCCGCAAACTCTTTTCATCTAACCTTGGTTCAGCTCAGGCAATCATGGACAATGAAACAACAACAATGCAGAATGACGGTGGAACTCCATATCAAAAGGGATTCGTTGAATGACATGGCCATCAGCAGGCGCGTTCGGCTGTTTGCGCCGTCTTTTAGTGCTCACCTTCTACTTGCGCAGCTAGAGAAGCCCAAGCCTGACCATGTACAGACTGAAGACCTCGTTGTTTCCAGATGTTCCTGTTCTTCGACAGCAACGCGGGACCGCTGTCGAGCAAGATAGCCGTGGAAACCTGCGACTGGAAATAGCGACTACACTGAACGAAATCTCGTGGACGCCGAACGGCTTACTCCAGAAATGTTGCTTTGTCACACTTCGAACGCAAAGGATGAAAACCGTTCACCTCAATAGAACACGTAAGAGCGGTCCCTGTTAATGTCTATTTACGACGATCGGCGTCTGGACGCCAAAGGGCAACCAAAAAGCTTTCAGCGTGTTGACTATGCTAAGTGGTTCATTCACTTGCTGACGTGGGATGGAGTAGTTCCCGTGGTGATGTGGTCGTTGCCGTTTTTGGTGCGTCACTTTGGCCCCCCAAACAATGATCGAGCCTTTGTGTTCGCAGTTGTGGGCGGATTGATCGCGGGGATTCTTCTGCGGTATACGTTGGGGATGCGGCACATCCGTGCGAATTACTGCAGCATTCGCGTGAAAGCGGCCCAACAGGCAGGCCTGTTTGCGATGATCGCTCTCCTTGTCTTGGTGGAAAGTTTGTTGTGCGTCATGCCGCCCATTCCGGAAGGTGGATTGAAGACGCCGGACGTGTTGTTTTTCAGCGCAATGTTCACTGTGTATCTGCTCGTTATGGCATGCGTTTTGTATCCAGGCCGCCGCACTTCCCATGATGACAAGAGCGTAAAGCAGTGATCGCATGCCTGACATGTTCACAATGGCAGGCACTACGCGTTGGTTTCTCAGAGACGTTCGTTTATTGTTCATGATCCGCTGGCTGTTTTGCAACTCTCATCCCAGTCGGTCGGCCGTCCAACGGTCTTCGCAGTGACAGAAGTCTTGATTTGCAGAAATAGGGACTTTTGACCGTTGTCGCCGAGAAGGCAATGTCAAACGACGGAATATCTCTAAGGGCAAGGTTGGGGAGAACGGCTAGGTCGTAGCGTCCAATGACACGCTTCGCGTTAAACTGCAACACCGCGAAATTTACAACATGTTCGAAGAAGCATGTTGGGTGATTGACCGCTGGCGAACTGGCTCGACACCGCATCCAAAGCTCATTGGGCCAGCAAACTCCGAACGCATATAGTGCCAGCTTTTTTCCTTCAGCTTAGGGTAAACCTCTGCATGCACAAACCAGTCGCAACAAGGCCCCAATTTGTTCACTCAACCTGGTGCAAACACTCTGGCTAGTCAGCCTACAGCATGACTGGCCGCAAAGACGGTTCCTGCCATCATCAGAAGGTGGTTGACTACGCGCTTTCTTCATGCCGTTTTTGTGTGCATGAAAGTGCAAAGCCCAAAGGCAAAGGCGATGAGGTGTTCCGATTTCATATTTGCACACGATCCGGTTCAAATTCTGGTGGGCGGCAGGCCATGCAACCCCAATCAATGAAGGCACGAAATATCTTGCTGGTAGTGGTTGAAAGCTGTAAACTTGTCGTATGGCAACACGAAACAACACAACCGCGCTGGTGAGGGGGGCAGTCTTTATCGCGCTTCTGGTGTACCTACCCTTCTGGTTCGGAAAGCGGTTTCCACCGAAGCCTGAAACTGATAAGTACAGCCTAGGTACCGAAGCAACAACTCCAGGGCCAGACACAAGAAACGACGCTGCGAACCCAAGTGACATCGTCCATCCATCGGAAGATCCAAGGATTAACAACGATTACTCGGTGTTAGATCTACGTGCAAGGATCGAAGCCAGCCAAGATTCGGCGGAGACATCGAGCCTAGAAACACAACTTCGCGACCGAATCAAAGCCATTCAGTCTGGTAAAGCCACTGTTGACCAGTAAAGGGTCAGACGCCCCATCGTTACGCAGCAGTAGCCGGCGAGTTTCGTATTGAAATGGCATGTGACAACTCGGACTTGCGCAATCGTCCCGTATGCATGTCGGATAACGCACGGATTAGTCACACGCTCGTCGGCTACCGAACGACGGGGATCGAGTTAAAACCCATGCCACCCCACTGCACGGACAGCGAAATATCGCAACACGAGTTGACTCTGCTTTACAAACCTTTCGACTAAGACTTGGCACGCTACTGTTTCGTTCGTTGTTAACGAATGGTGGAAACTTGAAGCAAGCCTCGTTCCGGCTATGAGAGTTAGAGACATTGTTTACCTTGCACATCGACCGAAGCGTGACTTCAATCGATGGCTGACAGTCCTAAGTACGTTCCCGATCTTGAGCATTTTACGTCCCTGATTAGTTCAACTGTAGCTAGCTGTCGGACTGTCCATGACGTGCATCAGCAGTGCCCTGGGCAGTCTGAGTAAGGGGGAAATGAACCTCACCGGCTGCGTCAGGGCTCGAAACCCCTTTGTTTTGACCTCAAGTCGCCGTGTTTAGTTGAAAATGAACCGCGATACGCTCCAAAGTACTTGTCAACTGAGGGATTTATCGTGACAGTGAGCGTGTTGCTGGGGTACGCGGTACCTAAACAGGACTGTCCCCCAGCTTGACCATATTCACGGTGTGACCTGTTTGAGGCGGGTCGGAACAAACAAGGTAAGTCAAATGAGAAAAGCAATTCTGGCACTGGCTGCGGGAGTCATTGTATTAGCGGCAGGGTCACAGAGCGCGTTTGCTGGGTGTGGAACGTGCGACAAAACCATTGTCGAAAACGCGGTTGCAAATAAAGACTTTGCAACGCTGGTTGCGGCTGTAAAAGCTGCTGACCTGGTAGGCACACTTTCAGGCGATGGGCCGTTCACTGTTTTCGCTCCAACTGAGGCTGCATTTGCAAAACTGCCAGAGGGAACCGTTGCGGAGCTTATCAAGCCAGAAAACAAAGATAAGCTGGTAGCGATTCTTAAATACCACGTGGTAGCCGGCAAAGTGATGGCTAAAGACGTCGTCAAACTGGATGGCAAGCGTACCAAGACCGTGGGTGGCAAGGCTGTACCCGTCCGCGTTAAGGATGGCAAAGTAAGCATTGGAAAAGCAAAAGTCGTTAAAGCTGACGTCAATTGCAAGAATGGCGTCATTCACGTGATTGACACTGTACTGATGCCGAGGCAAAAAAGAGCCAAGCCTTCACCAGCTGGTGTTGGCACAAAATAGTTCACAACATCATCGTGATCTTCGGAAGCGTCGGACAATTGCTGTTCGACGCTTTTTTTGTGCATGCCCCACATAAGGACGCGCAAAATCCTCTACTGGTGACACTCGACATCACCCACCATTGTTATCACTTCTGGATTTGTCAGGCACACTCCTATTCCTGGCAAGGAAAAACATTCCAACAGCCGCTGAACCTACCACAACACATAACGCGGTATCCGCCCTCGCTCACCCGCCACAAATCGATCCGGGCGTCGTCACGCTAGATCGCGCCCATGCAACATCCGCGGCGTCCTGCCCTTTTCGCCAGGATCCCAATTTCAAACCTACGGGCAGCGTTCCCGAAGCTGCGAACACTGCACAGTCCGCATTATCTTCCGGTTCACTATTCGATGGCAAAATGTTCGATGCGAGGCTGATGGATTCAAAAACATTGCAAAAGCCATATGCACTGTACTCAAATCTTGGGAACTGCAGACCTGTTTTCTGGAGCAACGCCATGTCGCGTTGGCTCGTCACCACCCATCAACACTTGAAGGAGGTGCTAAGAGACACCGATCGGTTCTCAAGCCAACTCGGCATCACGCTTTCGGGTTCGCCAATCATTCGTGTCCTGCGGCCATGCTTGGACGCGAAGAGATTCGTGTGGGCTTGAGCATGTTGTTCCAACGCTACCCCAACCTGCAGGTCGAAAGCACGCCACGGTGGAATAACCGACCCAACTTCCGCACTGGCGTGGCGCTACCGGTTAACTTGTGGTAACGAGTTTTTAGGACGTTTTGGACCTTCGCAAGCTGCCTCATATCGATCCGCGTCAGCTTTAATTTGATCTGCGTCGGTTAACGAGCGGCAAGAAACGCAAGCGGTTATCGCCCTAAGTAACGAAACACAGGTATATTATTTCGTCAATGGTTTTGGTGCGATGCTCAATTCAACAGACCTTATTGTGCTGGCATTGCACCCTACAGCACATTAATCCCTCCCTCACATTGCTTCACTGAGTCCGACGCACTTTGGAGAAGGTTCACACCGTGCAATCTCAACAGAATTCAAATGGCCGCAGCGTCTTCCTAACACCTTTCATCGTCAGCTTGTCCATGCTTCTGCTAGGGGGTAGGGCAGTCGTCGCCGGGACTCCCTACCGGGTTGCTCACTTTTCCGCGGATGTAACCATTCCATTAGGACACCGATGCATGGGGGTGCTTCCGACCAAATCGACCACCATTGCAGATCCGTTGTATGTTCACGGCTTTGTATTGCTCGGTCCCGAAGACCCGATTGTGTTGTGCGCGGTTGATTGGTGCGAAATCCGAAATGGCGCTTACGATCAATGGCGTGAAACTCTGGCTCTTGCTGCCGAAACATCCGTAGAACGTGTCTTGGTTTCGTCTTTGCACCAACATGACGCTCCAGTAGTTGACCGTACTGCGGCCCAACTGCTGTCGCAAGTTGGCTTGAAGGGAGAGCTCTATGATGAGTCATTCCACGACCAGACACTGAACGTGGTTGCAGGTGCTGTCCGTGGGTGCCTAAAGAAAGCGCAGCCGATCACGCACCTAGGCACCGGCCAAGCAAGGGTCGAAAGAATTGCCTCCAATCGGCGCGTGGTTGGTGTAGAAGGGCGAGTTACCTACGCCAGAGGTAGCCGCAGCGGCAGCGTCCCGACTTACCGCGACGCTCCGGTGGGACAAATAGATCCCTTTCTAAAAACGCTGTCATTCTGGAATCACGATCAGCCAGTTCTTGCGTTGCACTCCTATGCAACTCACCCCATGAGCACTTACGGAAAAGGTAGGGTCAGCTCTGACTTCGTCGGCTTGGCACGCCACCGACGCCAGTTGGACGACCCCACAATAGGCCAGATTTATGTGAGTGGATGCAGTGGTGATGTGACGGCTGGCAAGTTCAACGATGGCTCGGATTTACATCGACAGCAACTCATCGACCGCTTGTACGACGCTATGGTGAAAGCATGGGAAACCACCAAACGAATTCCCATTGAACACGTCGCATTTCGGAACACAAAATTAAACTTGCGATTCCACCCTGGCAGGCATTTGACACAGGAAAGCCTACGCACAACGCTCGACGATCCTGACCAGACTGTTGAAAAGCGGATTCTAGCGGCAATGGGTTTGGCGAGCCGCCAGCGTGTAGAAGCGAAACAGGGCATTGACCTGCCCTGCATTGATTTCGGGGACGCGCAATTAGTTCTTTTTCCCGGTGAAACCTTCGTTGCATACCAATTACTTGCTCAAAACTTGCGACCTGAGTCGTTCGTGCTGTCCATTGGCTACGGAGAATGTTGGCCTGGATATATCCCAACCGATGCCAATTTTAATGAACATTTTGAAGACAACTGGTTATGGGTTGCTCCTGGAACGGAACAACGTCTACGCACCGCGTTGCACAAGGTCCTGATGCGCCCGTGATGCGGTTCAAGATACGTACGTAATCCGAAATCACTGGGGTTGCGTGTTGAGGAATCCAGCCAACGCTGCACACCGCTCTGTTAGAAACTCCCAACATCGGAGGAACCCGCGTGCGAGGTTTCTTCCGATTCGATATCCCCAGCGAGAGCGTCAGACGAACATGGTCACCTGTGAAGCCCCAAACAATCGAGACTACCGTGACCTGTGCATGCATGCTGCGGCGATAGCCAAGGCCCCGCTGCGTTTCCAACTCGAGTCCGCACACGTTGGATTCCACCGAAACCATCCTACCACTGCTGCGTTTCGCGATCCAACATTTGCTAGCTTAAGCCGCGTGAAGACTAGCAAAGTTTTTATTGGGCACCCACTGCACCGTTTAACAGTTTCAAGTCAGCTTCGATTGCAAGCCATATGGGTTTGGTCGCCGGCATCGGTACAGTAATGCGAACGTTCCCAATTGCCTGCCCTCCAGGCAAAGCCAGCATAGTGGTGGGAAAAAAATTTGTCGGCAATATTTCTATCTTGATTTTGGATTCTGTGTGGTCATTTTGCTCTGTTGCGGGTAACCACCAAACCTGACGATTGGGAACTCCCTGATATTGCCATCGAGGCACAAGACCATTTGGAAACTCAACCTTTGTAACATTGCTTACGTCGGTGCGCAGACTCAGTTTTCGGGAAGCGTAGGTATCCGAGGCCGATTGGCTTAGTGGCAAACGATTGAACGGAACTTCCAACCATGGAATTCTTGCGACTGCACCGTTCGAAGCGTGTTGTTTTTTCAAGCCGTTGTTTTGTGCCGTCAACTGTTGCAGCGAAACGCTCTGCAAACGACGCCCCACCTTCTGATTAGAAAGCAGTTCATCAGGCTCTAAGTCAACTTTTCGCCAAAAATACCTTGAATCAAATCGCGTGACGAACTCACACGCCTGCATGGGTGTGCTGCCCGCCGCAGCACGAGGCAGGAATCCGATCCGATCTGGCTTGTCCGAGTCGAACAGTATCTCAATAACCGGTTTTGCTCCCGAGGGGAACGCTTGGTAGTGCGCGAACACTCTCATCCTGGTTCCATCATCGCTAACGGCGTGCTCTGACCACAACCGCGACGTCATCGCGACTGGATCCTGTTTTGACAGGTCAGGGTCCATATGCAGCGTAAGCGGAGTTGCGACTGCACCGACTTTTCCTCCTAATTGAACCTCAGGAACCTCCGCTTCAGCGCCTAGTCGAACGATGGGTCGCACTGAAACGCCGAAACGTGTCTCTTTGTACCGCTGAGAATCACCCAAAACTGAGTCAATTGCTGGCTGAATATCCAATAATCCAACTTCATGCTTTTCTGTTGAGCTACGCACACGCACGCCATTACGGTTCCCAATGGTCCACTCATTAGGCCTCCCCAATCGAGAAATGAAATGAGGAGCGGCTTCAACTTCCTTCGCAGAAGGTGAAATCCACAGAACCACTCCCTTATGGTCCTGATCACCTTCCAACTGCACGACTCGGTAGCCACTGTTTCGAATGGGGTGATTAGGACTTGCTCGTTCCTCACGAAGTCTAACAATCGCAGTCAAAGGGAATGTCTGAGATGCGTTGTCCAAATCAGTAGTGGTCGAGCTGGATTCAGAATTCAGCCAGCTCTTCGGGTGGTGTTTCTCGAGCAACATCTCTCCATCGATGTAAAGAAAGTTATGAAAGCCGTTCCCGTCACGTGTTCTCTTCAGCTGAATGAGGTGTTCGCCGAATGGCAGAGAAACAGCCTGATAGTCGACAGGAAGTCCACGCGCACTGATGCCCTCCGTTCCCAGTCTCAATTCCAGCTCCGATTCTGCAGGAGCGTAATACTTCCAAATGTCCATTTTCCGCCACACACTTGGCAACGCACGGACAGTCAACTGAGTGGGATCCTCAACGACGAGGTCCAATGTTGCCTTCCGCATGATCTGCACATCAGCTTCAAGGCGTGGAATTATTCGGAACGCAAGCCATGCGGGAATCCACACGGCAATCGCGGCCGTCATTAGAAGGAGTTCTAAAAGCCCAAACCGAAATGAGTTTGTGATCGTTCGCCCACGCCCAGTCTTATCGGCGTCAACACAACGCTCGAGCTTGGTTTGGTTTTCTTTGGGTAGGTTGCCTGATGACGCG
>NZGD01000114.1 GCA_002690925.1 Rhodopirellula sp. | reverse complement strand
CGACCTGTCAATATGATACACGGCCATCCAAGCTTTGCCGGTATGAACTAGCGTAATTGTCTGAGTTCCCGAACTGTCAGAATGGGAAAATCCGATCATATCGCCCGAGGCACCCACCCTTGCCACCGTTTCGGCGAGCTTCAGGTCGGAAAGTTCGGAATTTATCGGCAGTTCATCATTCTGAGGCGTCGGGTTTTGGCTCACCGCCACCGTCGCGATGCCGATCACCATCAAAAGCACCAATGCGGTGCGAATTATCCGGTTCCCTGCATCACTAGTCGCGACATGGGTAGTTTCGACCATTTCGGCGTTCATCATCACAAATGCTCCAATTCCTGCAGAATACGGGCAATTACAGGTCATTTGGCCCACCAAAAACTCCTGCGGTGGCCCAAAATCGATTTGAACCCAATGGTACGAAGATGCCGGAATTCGCCGCAATATGAACTGAGCAGGCCCACGAGAGGCAGCTCTGACCCCAGCAGAGAGGCTGGGTCGAGGCCAACGTGTGACTCGGCTACGCGAATGTCAGCTGGTAATTTCTGCCGATGGGATCAAGTTTCGGGGTCCTGACGGTCGATTCGATTGTATGGGGACCGTGACCTCCCGCCGATGGTATCGCCATCGGTGGAGGGCCACCTGCAGCGGCCTGGCCGCATGTGGACTCGCCCCGCAATGAAACTCCCGATAGAGGTTGACCGTGGGAATTGACGTGAAAAGCAAAGTTTTTGAGCCCAACATTAGGCCATCAGAATCCCCCATGGTCGAGGAGTCCGCGGGACCTCCCCAAGCCCAAACCGCTGGCAATGCGGCCTTGGCAGCCCTCACGGGTACGGCCCTGAACGCTGGCTTCTACAGCTTGGTCTATGCCACATCCTGGCAACCTTTGCAGCGATACTTCCTGGGGCATCCCGTTGCGATTGCTGCGACCATTCTATTTTGGTTCGCGGTCGCCGTTCTGTTCACAAAGTGGCTCGATGTGCTGACGCAAGTGAAGCAATTGAACGCCATCCGAGATGAAGATCTACTGCCGCCGACAGCCGAAGAATCTCCAGCCGATCGCTGGCTGACGGATAACGATGCGGGCTTCGTTTCGAAACGATGGCTACAAGAACTGCGTCGGCTACCCTCTCTAACCCGGAAGAATCGGCTCGTTTCAAGACTGGAAGAATTGCTAACGCGTCAATCTCAACGTGGAACAACAAAACATCTGGCTGACGATCTTAGGGAGCTTTCGGGACGTGATGCCGATGTTGCTCATGACTCATTGGGTCTTGTGAGAATCATCATCTGGGCGATCCCTATGCTCGGGTTTCTCGGAACGGTAATCGGAATTACGCAGACGTTGGGCGGTCTCGACTTCGCCAACGGAAGTGCCGCGGTCGAGAATCTGAAGAGCGGACTGTATGTCGCTTTTGATACAACCGCCTTGGGACTCGTGCTGTCTGTGGTCGCAATCTTTGTGCAATTTCCAATCGAACGTGGTGAGCAGCAACTGCTAGCAGACATTGATGCCCGCGTTGGACATCTCGTCTCTGCCAGCCTTCCCAATGATGAAACGTCCGACAATCAGACTGCATTGATCGCTGACTTGTGCCGGGGTGTGCAAGCTGCGGTCGCGGAATCATTGGACAACCAGACGCGGCTTTGGGCGAAAACCATCGATGAAGCTCAGGAACACTGGCAAAGAGTGCAAGAGGATAATGCCAACAAGATCAGCGAAGCACTTGAACGAACGCTTCTGCCTGCGTTAGACCAACACGCGGCAAGCATCGCCGGAGCATCGGAACAGGTTGGCACACAGATCATCGGTGAATGCAATCGTTGGCACGACCTGATGACGACAAGTCATCAAGCATCCACGCGAACACACGAACAAATGTCGCAGCAATTGTTAAGTGAGATCGAGACTCGCTTATCACCTGCTCTGGCTGAGCACGCAAACGCTCTCAACACCGTGACCGAAAAAACATCGGTTCATTTTGACGAGCAATGCCAACACCAAGCAGTCTTGCTAACAGAGCATACTGACCATTTAAAAACAGTTCTGAACGCTCTTTCCCAACAATATGAAAACCTTGCGGAAACTCAGGGAAGTGCAGCCGCTGTCACAACTTTGCAGAAATCTCTCGACTCGAATCTGCAAAGACTTGTTGCCACCAATGCATCCGTCGATCGAAGCGTCGCAGCTGCGGGCGGAGATGGAATGGCTGATGCAATGCGAATTTTGGCTCGTGCCGTAGATGTTCTGTCTAGTCGAATGTCAAATCCCAGTCAGTCCGCTGATCATTCTTCGTCAAGGCATGCAGCATGAGTCGGCGACCTCGCAAAGGGCTGTCACCGTCGTTATTCCCTTTCTTAGCGGTACTCGTCTGCACCCTTGGAACATTAATCCTGCTACTTGCTCTAGTTGCTGAAAATGCCACAAACGCAGCCGAACAAACAGCACGCAAGCAGCTTCCAGAGCCTGCATCACAAGTGAGCAAAGGTCCTTCAGCGGACGAGGTTGAGGCCCTGCTGGAAGAGCAGATTTTTCGTGTGGAGGAACTGGTTTCCTTCCGGGAAGAGCAAACCGGTGAGCTGGGTGAACGACGTGATGCCCTCACCTATATAGAGGAACAACTGGCGAGGACACGTGAGAGATTGAATCAACTCAATGATGAAATCACCCGTTTGAATGACGAAACCGCTGACACCGCGGAAATAGATCAGCAAATGCTCACGACCGTTCAGCAACAAGTTGATTCCGAAAAAAAAGCACTTGCAAAGCTGCGAGAGGAAGCTGAAAACCAAGCACCGCGCATCGTCATTGTGCCCCACAAAGGCCCCAATGGTACGGAACGGCGGCCCATCTATCTGGAGTGCACCAGTGACGGAGTAACGATTTTTCCAGAGGGCAATCGAATCACACTCGTGGAACTTGAAAGGGCATCAGAGTCCGCCAACCCGCTGGATGCTGCCTTGCGCACCATCCGACTCCATGCCTTGGGACAATACAACGATGCCGCCCCGCCCTACCCTCTTCTGGTTGTCCGGCCAGATGGAATCGAATCCTATGCTGCCGCCCGTGGCGCGATGCAAGACTGGGACGATCAGTTTGGATATGAACTGGTACCCGCTGGAATCCAACTTGCATACGCTCAACAAGACCCTGTTCTAAAACAAAAAGTTGACTTGGTAATTCGCCAAGCAATAGCACAACAGAGGAACTTGAACTCCTATGCTGCAAAAGACGGAAGTGGCGGCAGAGGATATGCCCAAGGTTCCCTTATCAACGCACAGAAGAGTAATCGCCGCTTACCCGTTCTGTCAGCCGCCTCACTGGATCGTCAAGGAAGAGCAAACGGCTTTCGATCTCAGAACGAACCGACAACCGCTGCCGGTGCTCAAAATGTGTATCCGACCACATCTGGCTACGGTAATTCCGGGTACCAAGCCGGATCAAGCTATGCCAATCGGGCCCTTGGCGTTGCACAGGTGCAAACCGATGCTGGTGATGAAGCCCGACAATGGGCAGCGAAATTCCAATCAGCAACGAATGAAATGGAGCAGGTTCTCAAGAGTGACGAATTTCGGCAAGAGTCGTCTTCTTCCCTGCTTCCCACCAACGCTACCACAAGCTTAGGCAATCCCGACGCGCCATCGCCGACAAGTGTTGGGGATTCAGAGGACTTCAGGACACTCGGGAGCAAACGAAATGAGCTCGCGTCTTTACATGATTCTCGTGATTCAAAACCTGTCGACAAGTCGTCAAATGGTTCTGCTGAATACTCAAATGGCAATGAGGGCATCACTACAAATCGGGAAGCGTTGGCTGACCAAGGCAGCGGTGAAACAGATTCACAGCTCACACACGGCAGCCAAGGTGGCCAGGGTGGAACCCAAACCTCGGGTGGGCAATTTGATCAGCAGCCACAAACTGCTCGTCCTGAGCAGCAGCCCAGCATGCAGCGGCCCCCACCTACTACTGTCAAGAACAACCAGCGAGCTCCATTAAGGCGAGAAGGCAGAAATTGGGCGATACCAAAACGCATGGTTGGAATGCAGGGTAACGCCATCGTTCGGGCAATCCGTATCGAGTGTCATCCCGACCATTTTGTAATGCTTGCTTCTGGGGCAACGGGTAGCACCGAAGTGTTTGGATTTAATGGTGGGAAGGTCAATTTCAATCAAGCAACGTTGCAGCTGGCCTCCGCCGTACGAGAAAGAATTGATCGTTGGGGCCCCGCCTTACCTGGTGGACGCTGGGAGCCGCAACTACAAGTGATCATCATGCCAGGCAGTGAGCGTCGATACAGCGACTTGCAGGAAGGGTTTCGTGGAAGCGGCATCGAAGTCACTGGGAGACGTTCACAATGAGTCAGCACCGAAAAAAAAGAACAATGCTCGAAATGGGGCACGATGCTTTCCTCGACATCGTTGCCAATCTCGTTGGTATTTTAATTATTCTGGTCGTCATTCTCGGCGCGCAATCAACGGCAGTGATTGAGGAAATGCAGGATCATGTCGAGCAAGAGTACCAAGACGATTCACACCGGGCTTCGGAAGAGCAGATATCGGAATTGGCTGCGTACTCAATGAGAGCAGCGAGTGCCCAAGCTGATTCACAACGCTTGGAAAATAGCATCCGAGAATATGACGCAAAGATACAGCGACGCCAACAGCAGCGGGCATTGATGCTGGACCTGCTGGCAAAGGTGGAAAACGCTTGGGCAGAAAAAAAGAAGGAATTTGATGCACAGGCTGTCCAGAATGCTCAGCGAGTCACTGAGTTCAAATCAGCACAGAAACAGTTAGAACAACTGGCTGGCGCACGGAAACATCTGGAAAATCAGCCAGCACCCGTGGTCGCTGTTGATCATCTACCCACGCCGATGGCAAAAACCGTTTTCGGTGATGAAATCCACTTTCGTTTGAAAGAAAACCGTTTATCAATTGTCCCGATCAAGCAACTTCTCGATGAGATCAAACGGGATTTCGAGAGAATGGCTGCAGGTGCTCGCGACGGACAGACCGAAGCCGCAGTCGGACCCATTCGAGGCTTTGTGGCAAAATATCGGATGAACAAAGGCCGCGAAATGATTTCGCGTGGCGGACAAGTCCAGATGGCAACTCGAATTCAATTGACCAGCATGACCGTCGAGCCACTCCAAAAACCACACGGTCAAACACTCGAGAAGGTCCTGTCCAACAGCAGTGAACTCGATATTGAACTGGCCGGACGTGACCCCAATGCGACCACCATTACCGTCTGGGTTTATCCAAATAGCTTTGCTGCGTTTCGACAACTCAAGGAACACCTGTATGCCCGCGGCTTTGCGACTGCGGCTCGGCCACTCCCTTTGGGACAAGAAATCACTGGTGGACCGCAGGGCTCAAGATCTCGGGCACAGTAACTGTCTAAGACACAGTAACCGTCAGGCATCCAACTTGCTTACAGGACCCGCGTCCATTCGCAAACATCGTGCCTCAGGTAACAGGCATCGTGCCCGGAATGAACCGTCACTTTTGCGTACTGCCGAAAACGGACAGTGGCAACAAGTCTCGAAGATGGCGATGCATCACTTGCTCAGTCCACCCGGCTTCAAAAGCATGCTGCAACTCACTACCAATGCACGCAGAGCTAAGCTTCTTCTCTCGCTGTGATTTCCTGCTTTGCCCAGGCGCATGCCCCCAGCACACCAGCATCGTCACCTAATTTGGCTGCCACCACGTCGAACCGATCCCGATAGACACTCATGACACTTTTTCGCGCGGTCTCGCGGACTGTGCCCACCATCAGATCTTCCATCGCTTCCACCAAGCCACCGCCGAGAACAATTTTGTCAGGTGCCAGCAGGTGAACAATGTTGACTACCGCTAAACCGATTGCGGTTGCTGCCTCCTCAACCAGATCCTGAATTACTTTGTCACCATTAGCAATTGAGTTTGCAAGAGCGCCACTTCGGATCTCAGCGAGATCAGTCCCAACTGTTTTTGCTAAATACGGAGCGTCCCCACGATGAGCCGCCTTGGCCGCTTCTGCAGCGATGGTCAGGCGACTGCCTTCGGCCTCCACTGTTCCGGGCAATTTATATCCACTGGATCTGCTACTGCTACTGATCCGTGTATGCCCGACTTCCATGCAACTGACGCCGGCACCTTGCAAAATACGCCCTTCATAAACACAACCACCACCGACTCCGGTCCCTGGGAAAATCCCTACTGCACAACGCGAATCCTTAGCGGCTCCGAACTGGTATTCCCCAAACACTCCCGCATCAACATCGTTGATGACTCGCACAGGACAACCAAATTCTTTTTTTAAACTCTTACCAATCTCCACATCGTCCCAGCCCAAATTTGGGGTGGTTAAGATACAGCCAGTATTCATGTCGATTGGGCCGGGGCATCCAATGCCAATTCCGGCAATGCGTTCCGAGTCAATTTCGCATTCATCAAGCAAACGATGAATCGTGGTAATGATGCGCTGTACACCACTTTCCGCACCATCCCGCCCTCGTGTCTTACGGCGTCGCCGACCGAGCACCTTCCAATCGTTTTGGTACGCAATCGTTAGCATCTTGGTGCCACCAAGATCGAATCCAATCCAAACGTCTTTTTCCGTTGCAGCCATCGATTCTGTTTACCTTCGAAAAAATCAGCGAACAGACGTAATTGATACCTGAGGAAATTCCCCCATTACGCCGAAAGCTCCGGCCGCCTGTTCGGCAAAGCAGACCGGATGACCCAGCTGCATTCAACCCGTCTCACCATGGCAGGCGCCGAGCCTGCCCCACCACAAAAACGGCGCAAAACTGGTCACTTCACGTCACAAGTCGATGCATTCTGATCAGAAATATAAACTCCAGCCGGTTTCAGCATGCCCCATTCTGTCAAACTAGCTACCAATCGCCTAAGAATGTGCTCCAACACCGCCGTCCATCGGAAGTTTTTTTGTTGGGACTGAAATAATCGTCCATGACAGCGCATCCCTGTAATGTCCCAAGAAAAAATGACTAAGGACCCTTCTCCCCCAGCCGACGAAAACCTCACCGCTGAGACAGCGACTGAGGGAATCGCCCGCAGACGGAGGGTGTTCGACGAAACCAAGGTGGGTTTACGTTTTTTTTTGAGCAAGAGACTTCCTCAGGACTCAGATATTGATGATTGCCTTCAAGTGGTTTTTGTCAAACTGATGGAAAAAGGCGATGGAGTTGCTCCACCTGCATTGAGATCGTGGCTGTACCGAGTTGCCTCGAATGAGTCAGCGAGATTGTGGCGAACGAAGGCGGCGACCGAAAAGATGTATCAAAAGCACGGGGGAGTTAGAGCACCCGTGCCGGACCCAACCATGGCGGCGATGCAAGCCGAATCAGCCGAACATCTTAAGAAAGCACTCAAAGAGCTCCCTGAGTCATGGCAACAAATTGTGTCATTGAGGATTTACGAAAACCTGACATTTCAGCAGATTGCGGACCAACTTGACATTCCTCTCGGAACTGCCCTGACGCGAATGCGAAGAGCCTTAGAACGGCTGAAGAACGACCTAAGCAAGTAATCATCGATGGATAAATCCGACCCTCGCAACAACCAACGACAGCAGCAGGATGACGTCGACCTGACGGAGACCTGCAAGAATCAGTGCCTGCAGTATCTGCTCGGCGAATTGGCCGCTGATCAGCTTTCCTTGTTCGAAGAAAGACTTGGTAATTCCGATCGATTGGCTGATGAACTGCAACGACAAGCAGAGATGATTGTCACTCTGTCAGAAGTATCAATTTTGGCGAACGTCACCAGCAAACCGAGTGTCTCAACCACCTCGCTGAATGCAAATCGCCGGTCACAGAAACTGGGGTCACAGAATTTGCTGATGCGGGGGTTTGCTATCGCAGTTGCCGTTTGTATCGCAGGTTTTGTCTTCCGGACCTGGTGGTCGTCAACCAGAGCACCACAAGGCCCCGAATCACCTAACGACAACTTCGCCGGCCGCGTCATTGATGATGACACAAACATGACAACAGTGTCCGAAGCAACGCTCATTGCCAGAGCATGGGCCGCAGCACAAGTTGACGATGAAGACTTGGTTACCACGCCAAATGCGTTCCTGGCGGGAACAGACGTACAGGCCATCCACTCCAGCAACGATGAATTAGAATTGGGCACTGAAGCAACAGACGATACTTCTGATGACTCGTTCTCGTGGATGTTTACAGCGGCATTTGAGATTCATGAAATGGAAACAAATGATGGCTAATTTCACAAAAAAATCCTTACTGACTGGTCTTGGTGTTTGCATGCTGCTTGCTGGTCCAACACTGTCATACAGTGAAGATTCTGGATCAGATCCAAACCGAACGAATGTTACACAGCCGCAGAAATCGAATCCGCAAGTAAAGAATCGTGAACTGACTTCCCAAAGCGAACAACTCGCGATGCAATTAGTGAGTGAGCATCTGCCGCAACTAACACCTCTTCTACGACAACTGAAGATTGATCAAACGCGACAATACGAGCGAGCCATTGTAGATTTGGCGCGGTCAGCCAAGAAACTTAGTGTCGCTCAAAAGCGGGATGAGAGACTCTTTCAAGTCGAGTTGGAACTTCTCAAGGCGGGGACAGAAGCAAATCTCATTACGGCAAGACTCAAGGTACGCGACAAAACGCAGGACAGAAACAAACTGCGAGATGCTGTTGCTCGCTTGCACTCTGCAAAACAGGTAAAGATGCAGTACAACGTAGAACTGTTGCGGAAGCGTCTCGCTCGTGACCAGACCTTGCTTGCTGCAGCAGAAAAAAACCTGTCGACCTTCAAAGAAGATTCGAGCAACAGTGTGGATACAGTCTACGCAACATTATTACTTAAAGCAGATCGAAAGCCTGTTGCTGGTAAAACGCAAAACACCAGTGATTCATATACGAATAGACGAAAGACAAAAACCACTTCATCTGAACAGTGAACGTGGCCTGCCCTACCCTTTCCCACCAGCTTCCTTTATGACCAAGCCAATGATCCTTCTCTGCAAGAAACTTCTGCCGGTCGGAATCCTATCCCTTACCTGTGTGTGCATGTTTTTTAGTGATGCCACCATGCCCCCGGTCTCTGCTGAGCCAGCAAAGGTCAAAATCCGAACTGGGGACAATCCAGGTGAAGCAACCGAAATATTAGATCCACTCAGCGAGAGGTTCGCCAAGGAGGATACAGCAGAGGTCCCTGACTTTCAGAAACACGTAATCCCGCTTCTAAGCCGACTTGGCTGCAACGGAAGGGCCTGCCATGGTTCGTTTCAAGGCCGAGGCGGATTCCAGCTTTCACTCTTTGGCTATGACTTCAAAGCAGACCATGATGCGTTGCTTGATGAAGCCACAGGACGTGTCGACGTCGATGACGTGGCCGAAAGCCTAATGCTTTCCAAGCCGAGTGATGCAGACGTCCATGAGGGTGGGAAACGTTTTGACAAAGGCACTTGGCAGCACCATGTACTGCAACGGTGGGTCGAAGCGGGAGCGTTGTATGATTCCAAGGCCATTCGCGAACTGGATCGAGTCGATGTCAGCCCTGCAGAAATAGTGTTTAGCGACGAAAATGAAATTGTAAATTTAACTGCGGTCGCACATTGGAAAGATGGCACTTCTGAGGACGTAACTGAACTGTGTCGGTTCAGTTCTAACAACGATGCGATTGCTGATATCGACGAAACCGGGCGGATCAAATCTGGTGATCGGGGTGACACCCACGTTGTTGTTTACTACGACAAGGCAGTCATCCCTGTGCCCGTGCTGAGACCGGTGGGGATACCAACCATTTCAAAATCAAAAGCAGCCAAATCCAAACATTCCATTGATCGGCTAGTGCAGCAAAAACTGGACAAACTGGGAATCATTCCCTCAGGCACATGCACGGATTCTGAGTTCATCCGGAGAGCCTCTCTGGATATCACAGGAATACTCCCTAATGCCGACACGGTTCGCGAATTCCTGACTGATGACTCACCTCTCAAACGTGAGCGTTTGATCGAGCGTTTACTTGATTCGCCGGGCTATGCGGCTTGGTGGGCGACTCGCTTTTCTGACTGGACTGGCAACAGTGATGAGCAACTCACAAACGTTTTTCCAATTCGAAACGCTGCCCCCCGACTCTGGTACGAGTGGCTACGTGTGCGTATTGCGAACAACATGGCGTATGATGACATCGTCGAAGGCATCGTTGCGGCTGACAACCGTCAACCTGAAGAAGACTACAAATCGTATTGCGAAACGATGACGGAGGCTTGCAAACCAGGTAACGAAGAACTGTTCGCCAAACGTGATGGGCTTCCGATGTTTTGGGGTCGTCGCAATTTCCAGAAACCTGAAGAACGCGCCATTGGATTTGCCTACACGTTCTTGGGAGTTCGCATTGAATGCGCGCAATGTCACAAACATCCTTTCGACCGTTGGTCGAAAAATGATTTCGAACGTTTTTCCAAACTGTTCACGCCCATTCGCTACTCCGGGACGCTCGTTGCGAAAGATGCGAAACAGGACCGTCAAGAACTGCTGGATGTGCTAACCGACGGTAAAAAGCTGAAGGGCGGTGACTTGCGTCGGGCCGTACAAAAAGCTGCTCAACAAGGAAAAACTATCCCCTTTGGCGAGTTAGTCTTCGATGACAGCAGCATCCAACGACAACGAAAAGCACAGGCACAAATCAAACGCAAAGGAGGAAAATCACGACCGATTTCGATTCCCACCGGTAAAATTCTTGGCGAGAAAGGAGAGGTGACACTGGATGCTGACCCTCGCGATGCACTGATGGCGTGGCTCCGGTCTGCTGAAAACCCCTACTTCGCCAAAGCGATCGTCAACCGTGTCTGGAGCAACTACTTCGGCGATGGCATTGTTAACCCCACTGATGACATGAATCTCGCCAACCCCCCCATTAATGAACCCTTGATGGATCATCTGGCGAACGAGTTCATCAAACACGACTTCGATCTTAAGTGGTTGCATAAAAAAATTGCGACCAGTGCAACCTATCAGCGTTCTGCAGACACCAATAAAACCAACGCAATGGATCGCACGAATTTCTCTCATCATGTTCCACGACGACTGCCTGCGGAAGTTGTCTACGATGCTGTAATCTTGGCGACTGGCTCGGATAGTCAGGCAGAGAAACTGCGAACAGAAGTTAATGAAATGGCGATTGCTGAAGGAAAACCCAAGCGTCGAAATCAGCAAGACTTCGCGTTGGAAGTTTTCGGGCAATCCATGCGGGACTCCAACTGCGACTGTGATCGCAGTGACGCGCCCAGCCTGCTGCAATCCATTTACCTGCGCAACGATGCAGACATACACAAACGGCTCAGCGACAAGAACGGTTGGGTAGCTCAAGCCTGTTCAGAGCTCGGCGTCGAAGGGCCACGCAGTAGTCTTGATCCTCGTGCTGCGATGGT
Source organism: Rhodopirellula sp. (assembly GCA_002690925.1). Classification (GTDB taxonomy): domain Bacteria; phylum Planctomycetota; class Planctomycetia; order Pirellulales; family Pirellulaceae; genus Rubripirellula. Next base: position 568 of record NZGD01000114.1, on the reverse strand, counting down.
AAAAAATCGGGCAGAAAACTACCGCAAGCAGTTTCTTGCACGCATCGCCCAGTACCAAAAACTGCCTCTCGAGCGGCAGACAAAAGCAAAAGCACAACTTCAACGAGATCACAAACGGTTGGTTGCGAAGCTGAAGCCCTTGAAGTTCGCGGTGCCAAAGTTATCGGTGCTCTTGAAAGATACGAATGCCTGGCCCGAACTTGACGCTCCCACTTCGCTCAAGAGTGCTGCCAAAACACTGGAACAACTCATCGAGGAAGCCTACCTGCGAACCCTCAGTCGCTATCCGGATCAGGAGGAGACTGAAATATCAGTGGCATTCATTGAGCAGTCCAAGACGCCTGCTGATGGTGTTCAATCGCTTCTTTGGGCACTTGTAAATACAAAGGAATTCATTCTCAGTCATTGAATGAATTTCCGTGCTGGCTCGCCGGTAGTGGTTCAAAGCTACCGCGTCCTCCCTAAAATATCCGAATTTACTCTTCGTAAACTGACAAACAACGAGTCATTTTCATGAAATTACATCGCACATGTGACGGAATGCAACGCCGGGATATGCTCAAAGCTG
>NZGD01000113.1 GCA_002690925.1 Rhodopirellula sp. | reverse complement strand
CCATCATCACGACGATTTGGCTGGGCGAAAGACCCCAACGCGTATAAAACCGAAACCGGAGCGGGGTGGCCGCGAGCAAGGTCCCCAAGTTATTACCCAGACTGAAACCCAAGAATGACACCAATGCAACGCGTCGAAGTGGAAGCGACCGGCACACATATCGCAGTGCCAACAAATCATATGCCGTCAAAAGACCGTAGTTGAGTGCAATCAGAAAAGCGGCGAAACCAATGTACAATGGCCTCACACCAGTGAGCCCCCCCATGAACTCTTCCCAAGTAATTCCTTGCACTTCGCGGTAAAGCAGCCGAATTGCCAGCAGAAAAAGCACGGCAGCAAAAGCCGGTCCAACAATCGCACGTAATCTTCGCGTGAGCAAGGGAACCGCCAGTGGAGAGAGAAAAACTTAGGGGAGGTTATTGTCAGTGCAAGAGAATGGGTAGCAAGGGGAACAAGCCCTAAAATCGACAAATTACTCGACCTGCGTTCATTCCATAACAACCAAACCGACTGTGACGCAGGATCCGCCTCAGGGCTGGCTATCGGTACCAAGCACAATTCCTTAAAACATGTCAGGTTGGCAGCAAGCCACATGGTAGTCAAAATCGAGCAGTCAATTTGAGTTGGCAGTCAAGAACCCACGTTCTCGTCACGCATCAACAAAATGCAACTTCTCAACGAACAGTGAGTCGCTGATAGTAGGAATGACGACCCAGTCCACTGAACAGCGTATCTTGACTTTCCGCGTGGTTTGACAAGTTATCCCATCGGTAGTTCGTGGATGTCCACACGCTCACGCTGAAAAACCTGAAGAACATTACCCTATAATCGAGCAAGACAAGATGAAAACGGTGCAGCATGACCTGGTTGTTCTCGGTGGCGGTCCAGCGGGCTACGTCGCGGCAATCCGAGCAGCACAACTTGGAATCGACACAGCTTGCATCGACGAGAATCCCCGTTTCGGAGGCACCTGTCTCCGCGTTGGATGCATTCCCAGCAAGGCACTGCTGGAGTCAAGCCACCTGTACGAGGAAGCCAGCCACGGAATGTCCGAGCACGGTGTGCAAATCAACGGCGTTGAATTGCATCTGGACAAACTGATGGCCCGAAAAGAAAAGATCGTGGATACCCTCACGGGCGGTATCAATATGCTTTTCAAAAAACGCGGTGTTACGCCCTACCAAGGCCGAGGTCACTTTCGCGACGTGAACACGATTCAGGTGGACAGTGACGAACCACTGCTGATCGAAGCAAAACGAATTCTGATTTGTGCTGGAAGTCACCCCGCAAAGCTTGGATCGGTCGAAGAAGACAATGATCGGATAGGTAACAGCACCACGGCCTTGTCATTCCCTGACGTCCCGGATCGACTTGTTGTCATTGGTGGTGGCTACATCGGACTGGAACTCGGAAGCGTCTGGAATCGTCTCGGCAGCGAAGTCATTGTTCTGGAAGCAATGGATCGAATCCTGCCCGGCATCGACAACGAGATCGCCAGCATTGCCCACCGCACGTTCAAACGACAAGGCCTCGACTTTCGGACCAATACATTTGTGGACTCGGCCAAACGAGATGGCGAAAAATGCGTGGTCGCAATCAAAGAGGGAGAACCGATTGAGTGTGATCGAGTTTTGTTGTCCACGGGACGCACCCCAGCTACTGACAACCTGGGTCTTGAATCCATTGGGTTGGAAACCGATGCTCGTGGATTCATAGCGGTTGACAACCATTTTGAAACAGCCGTCGAGAATGTGTATGCAACGGGAGACTGTATTGGTGGAGCCATGCTTGCTCACAAAGCGATGGAAGAAGGAATCGTCTGCGTCGAAAGAATGGCAGGGATGCAAAGTCACATCAACTACGATGTCATTCCCGCGATCGTCTATACCCATCCAGAAATTGCCACTGTTGGCAAAACAGAAGAACAGCTTAAGGAAGCGGGCGTTCAATACAATAAGGGAGTCAGTCCGTTTGGGGCCAACGGCCGCGCACGCACGCTCGGCGAAAACGAAGGGCGCGTGAAGATACTGGCCGATAAAGAAACAGATCGTGTTCTTGGCGTCCATATCATCGGCGCCCGAGCTGGCGATTTGATTGCCGAGGCCGCCGCCGCCATGGAGTTCGGTGCTAGCAGCGAGGACATCGCGCGAACGTGTCACGCCCATCCAACGCTCGCCGAAGCGGTGCATGAAGCGGCGATGGATGTCGACAAACGGGCCATCCACACCGCATGATCTTTTGAGACGCTAATTAAGGGTCTGAATAACAAATCATCTTGTGGCCCGCATCACTTCGCGTTTTCCACCCGCGGGCCCCGGGATACAGTTGATTTCAAACCCACAGGCGGTGAGTGCATCCTTCACGCGACGATTCACGCAGTAAGTGACGAGTTGCCCCCCGTCACGAAGGAGGTCGCGCATCCTTCCCAGAAATTCGTCTGTCCAAAGCTCTTGATTTACTGACGGCGCAAACGGATCAAAATAGACGGCATCAAAAGATGCCCCTTTTAATCCTTGGAATTCTCGAGCGTCAATGTGATGGATCGTTACCGTGACTTGGTCACTGTATTTCCAACAATAAGTCCTCTGCGTTGGGGTAAAACAGACGTTCTCGTACCAATCGAGGTAGGACTCACAAACGGCTGAAGACTTTAACCCTGACTGTAGTTCCAACTCTCGCAGAACAGCTACAGGCAACAAGTCCTGCTCCAAAGCGTGATATTCCAATTTTGCATTCCCACTGACAGCCTCGTCCACCGTCAAAAGCATGCCGAGTCCTGTGCCCAATCCAACTTCGAGCACCGCAGTGGATGCCCCCTGTGCGAGCCTTTCTTTAACCCCACTGTTGTTCAAATAAACGTGCCGAGTCTCAGCCAGGGCACCCGAGGCACTATGGAAAGCAACCCCACTGACAGGGTCTATCAATGTCCTGCTGTTATCGTCGGTAATTTGTATTGCTTTATGTATCCCAGAAATTTCCAACAGTGGTCGTTTGGGAGGCATGAAAATCACCAACTAAGATGCAACATGATCATGAGAAAAAGCTTAAACTACAGAACGAAAGCCTTATCATACCCCGTGCGGCCCGGACACACTGGGCAACGGGTCGCCGGTTCCGTTTCACCTGCGTTGACCGTTGGCGTACCATACCACACCCGTGGGGATCGCCCAAAAAATCAGAAACCCGAACGGGCACAATCTGGATCGCTCTCTTCTTAACTCTGAGAGTTCTCACTTCGAAAATTTCCTGCATGTCGCGGTTACGTGCACGTGCGTACAGCAGACCAACCCACGCAGTCTACCGCGGCAAACCTTTGAATAGCGACGCAGCAATGCCATCAGAAAACAGCGAATCCCCAACCCTTACCACTTCCGAGACGACCGGCGAGGCCCTGCAGCAGATCGCCCACGTTCGTGAGGCATTGCAAAGAGTCATTCGTGGAAAGACGGACGTGATCGACTCGTTGTTGACGGCCCTGCTTGCTGAGGGATCAGTCCTTCTGGAAGATGTGCCAGGTGTCGGAAAGACGACATTGGCGAAGTCGCTCGCGAGCTTGCTCAATCTCGAATTCCAGCGGGTTCAATGCACCCCCGATCTTCTGCCCGCGGACATTCTTGGTAGCTCAATTTTTCAGCCGGCAACCGGCACGTTTGAATTTCGCCCGGGACCAGTCTTCTGCGATCTGCTGATTGCAGATGAGATCAACCGCGCTTCTCCTCGCACTCAAAGCGCCCTGCTGGAAGCAATGGCGGAAGCTCAAGTCACCATCGATGGCACGCGGCACGCGCTGCACCAGCCGTTTTTGGTGATCGCCACCCAAAACCCCAGTGGATTCGAAGGCACCTACCCGCTACCTGAGTCACAACTTGACCGATTTCTGTTCCGCCTTTCCATGGACTACCCCGACCCGGAGAGCGAAGTCGAGTTGCTGCTTGATCGCTCTATCGACGAGCCTGACTTCGCACTGGAACCGCTCATGGAAAAACAAAGATTGATAAAGTTGCAGGAGGTGGTCCGCCAAGTGGAGGTCAACAGGAAAGTTGCACATTACATCGTCACGCTGGTCAATGCCACCCGCCGCGACACACGCGTACGAATTGGGTGTAGCCCCCGTGGGTCGAAAATGCTTCTCCGGGCCGCCCAAGCACGGGCTGTACTGCAAGGGCGTCAGTATGTACTTCCCGACGATGTCCAGGCTTTAGCCGTCGATGTGATGTCACATCGAATTTCCCTGAGAAGTAGCGGTATCAACTCTGAAGACGCAGCACACGTGCTTCGCGATGTTCTTCAAACGACCGAGGTACCCGTGTGAACTCCGACGGAACCTCGAGAGACCATCTACCCTCTAGCGAGCAACCCGGGCTCATGGTCCAGCTCACTAAAAAGACTTACGCTATTTTCATCGCGCCGGTACGGGCATTCTTGGCGATCCGCCAAGCAATGACACCGGCTTCCGTCAGTATTCTACTATTTGCCATTGTGACCCTTAATATTATTTGGGGGTTTCCATGGCTGGGGCTGTTTGCTGCCTGTGTCGGAATGCTAACCGCGGGCTGCTTGATCCACTTCATCACGCTACCTTCTTTGGAAACGCAATTTTCTCTGCCCAACTCGGCGCCGCAGGGCCAAGCCTTTCAGGTAACGATTCACGCACAAAATCGAAGCGCGTTGCCAGCTCTGGACTTTGGATTCGCGTTTGCGACGCCAACTTTGCCGCGCAGACGGTGGCTCTTCCGTCGGCGTCATTCTCCGCCGGGATATTCCGTGCAACAGAGTCCACAACACAATCTGTTCCTCAGAACCGGCGATTCAGCCACCCACCTTGCCGTCTTAACTTATCACCGAAGAGGAATACAAAAACTTCCAGATACCGTTATCAACGGGAGCTTTCCCTTTCATCTTTTCGAATCTAGGGTGGATACGCCATCAACTATCTCAATGCCGATCACACCTCGGCCACTAACAGGTGATGACGAACATGCCAAAGGGCTGTTGAACAATCTAGGGGGTTGGTCCCACAAACTGCTTTCGGGAGATCAACTCGACTACACAGGGAGCCGTGAGTATGAACCGGGAATGGCTGTACGAAGGTGGGATTTTCCTTCCTGGGCCCGACTCGGAGTCCCCATCGTCAGAGAGTTTCAGTCACCTTCAGTGCAGAACGTATTCTTGATTATTGACACGGCCCTGGAAGAACATCCCCGTGTTAGTGAGGATGGCACCTACCCCGCCTTGGAGCAGATGTTGTCATTGGCCACGACAGCAATCCACGATTTAGCAAAGCAGACGGTCAAACTTCGCCTCTTTGTAACGGAGACTTCCCTGCACGATGCCTCTCTGCTGAATACCGACACACCCAAGAACGATACCAAAGTCTCAGCAACCGTTCTTTCTGATACCGACACCGAATCGATGTTGATCAAGTTGGCCGCCGCTGCACCAATCGCTGCCGCAACAGCCGACGAGCAGATCAGCACTGTACTAGAGATTGCCGGACGCTCGCCCATTCTCGTGCTCACGACACGACGATTAGCTAATCTGAACACGAGCACTCTCGATACCTGCACCGTTATGAGAACCGATGCTCCCCAGCATTCGAACCTGAAACGTCAAACACGGCGGAACCGTAAGTCGGCACCACAGCAACCCGAGCCCGTCTAATCTGCGTCTCACCAGATCCACCACCACTGCTGCTCTAACTCGACTACTCGAACACAAGTGCGGCTCCAAAAGCAGTGGTACCTGGATATTGAATCACTGAATATTGACCACCAATCCAAAGACGACCATGGCTACGTATGCCACGCGCACGATCGCATTCCTACTCATCGTTGAAGCAATGTTTGTAGGGTCCACGTTTCGCTCAGCAGCTCCAATCGTGACAGCTGCCCTAGTTGCCACTCTGTTTGCATCTGCAAGAGGTTGGAGAAAACGACGGCGAGAGCCACGCAAGCAGAACGTTTTCGTCTCTGGACTCAATTGGCTTGTATTCATCGTAACATTAGGTGTAACCCTAACCGCTTGCGGTATTTGGCGTGTCACCGCCGAAATCCCGTTACAACAGGGCCGCGTTCAAACGGCTTTGGACATCAGCGCCCACGCGTGCCTTATCGTATCGCTATTTATCTGGATCGCCCGGCCGCTTCGCGGACATTACCTGATGCTGCCGTTGGGGTTACTGATGATTACTCTCTGCATCTTTGCTGGTGGTGCCAGCACTTCCCAGGCGGCCCAGACCACCGTAGCTTTGACAACTTGTGCTGGTTTCTGCCTCGCGTCTCACTGCCTTCTAGGACGACCAACGACAAAATTCGATGCGTCAGCCATGGTGAGTGCCCGACTCGCCCAACCCCACCTATCACTAACACCTCTGATCGTTCTGTTGACCCTGTCTCTGCTCCTAATGGCAACCAGTGTTGTTGCAAATAGCACACAAGCCGTGCTGCCGGCCATCCAGCAAAAACTGCAGGAACAACTTCAGGTCTCAATCAACATGTCCAGTAACGATCAGATCATCGGCGGTACTCGTTATGTGCGAGGAAGCACGCTTGGGTCGGTCCGAAAAGTGATGATCAAAAACCCGCAAGAGGTCGCCCTGACGGTGTATTCAAAGCCTGTACCCGGCTACCTCAGAGGAAACGCCTTTGATACGTACCGTGGACGAAGGTGGCAAACGTTACAAACCGATTTCATCCTGAGCACCAATAACCCCGAAATGCTCGACCGTAACATCGCCCCTTCAAAGACCTCGTCCCGTGAATCGATGGCCGACAAACAGTCACTTAAACTGAGCACCTTTCTACTCGAAGAGCCAGATGGGCCAACAGTGGAACTGGAGATCCACAATGATCCCATGAAAGGAACAGCTGTTTTTCTTCCTCAAGCCACAAGTTGGATAGAAGCAAAAAGTAATGAACTGACTCTCAACCCACATGGCATTATCCGGCTTGGAGTCGATATGTCCGAACCCTACATCGCGGTTGCCAGTTCCCAAACACCCCAAGAACCAATGTCAGCAGAGCGTACGAGATTCCTGTTGGACTTGCCGCCAACAATGGATCAATTTCTGCTGGACTACGCGTCCCAGCGATGGGGAAACCTGCAAACCTTTGGCGAGAAGACCACGGCTGTCAGCAATTACTTCCGGGAGAACTACGAATATTCCCTCGAATTGCCAGCACGTCGTCGGGGCTATGACCCCATTGTCAATTTCCTAGAGACACGTCACGCAGCACACTGTGAGTATTTTGCAACTGCCACCGTTCTTCTTCTTCGAAGCCTCGATATACCCGCGCGTTATATTACCGGATACGTAGTGGACGAGTACAACTCAGACAAAGAAGCGTGGCTTGCTCGCAATCTGGACGCTCATGCGTGGGTTGAAGCTTATGACGAAAAAAACAAACGTTGGGTCGCAGTTGAGTCAACACCGGGCCGACAGTACCTGACCATTTCCAGCGATGATCAGTCGGATACCAGTGATGGACTTTTCGATGTTTTTTATAGCGGCGGTGATGACTATGGAGACACCGTCCTCGGGCGTGCAGTCGGTTGGCTACTATCAATCCGAGTCACCGATCCCCTAAACGTGCTGTTCCGCGTAGCACAACTGCCACTCTTTTGCGTTGTGGTGTTCCTGCTTTGGACAAGATTCTTAAGACCCGCCCGTGGTGAAGATCGTGAGATTGACATTGCTTGCAAACGGATGCTGAAGCAGGCAGACCGCAAGTGCAAGAAGCACGAACTGGTACGCAGACGCAGCGAAACACTCAATCAGTTCGCTAATCGCATCGAGGCTTACTTTCATTCTCAAGATACCCACTTGGGCCAAGCGGAAGCCGAGCGTCTTCAAGCATTACCAAACTGGTACCGCCAGTTCGCAAGTGCAAGATATCAAGGAATGCGTCCTGCTCCCTTGACCTAGACTCAACGCTCGTGACCTCGACTCCAACACCCTCCAACCGCGTGTTCTCGGCGGGTCATGGTGAGAAAACAATGAATGATCACTTTGTCCTGTTCTAGTCTTCAGTAAGCATCGGCGTTCTTTCAAACGACCGCGTCCGGTACCAACCCAGTCAACATGAGACGCCTACAGTGGCTCAAACGCACTGCAGACCTATTCGCCGTGCCAACCAAAGTCATCGCAAACGCTGACCAATTAAACAAAGGTGTCAAACGCTGACAGGTCTGAATTGGCGGGACTTCCTGGGGGCAACTTCAATCGAAAGCACACCCCTGAGCCGTGCTCACCGTCCCGCACCTCAATTGCCCCTCCATGCTCTCGCATGATCTTGGCGCTCACCGGTAACCCAAGTCCCGTGCCACGCATTCCTTTCCGCGATTCGAACATTGAAAAAATCTTCTCCCGGTCTACCTCTGCAACTCCAGGACCGTTGTCAACCACATCGACGACCCAACCGTCCAAGGGATCGTAAGAGGTACTGACGAATACTTTTCCCTGATACGGTTCGAGTGCAGAATCCACATTACCTGACTCCTCGTCCCCTGAAACACTGTCCCCTGAAATACTGTCACCTAGACCATCGTGGTTTACAGAGGCCGACGTGGAATCAATTGCATTGGTCAGTAGATTAAGAATAGCGCGATGCATTCCATCTTGATCAAATTTAGCTGCAGGAATCGATTCATCGAGATGCTGCCCAAGAATTACATTCATTTCAGCAGCGCGTGTTTGCATCAACTCAACAACATCTCGCACCGTTTCATTCAAGTCTGCTTTCACCAACTCAGGCTCACGTTCTTTGGAAAAGGTGAGCATATCCATCACTAGATTTGAGATTCGATCCTGATTTCGATCAACGATTCCCCACCCTTTTCGAACCGCATCGGTATCATCACGTTTCAACCCGGCTTCGATCAAATAACTTCCACCGCGAATTCCCTGCAGAATATTTTTGACGTGATGCGAGAGTGTTGCAATCGTCTGCCCCATTGCTGCCAACCGCTCACTTTGAACGAGCGCGGAATAATAAAAAGTATCCTCGATCGCCAAAGCAGCTTGATGCCCGATGGCAGTGATCAATCGCAGATGGTCATCGGTAAATTTTAACTGGTGGCCGGACTCGATCAGTTTTCCCGGCGAGGTGTAGGTGTCAACATAAATCGCTCCGACGATGTCATACCGTCCTTGCAACGGTACACACAATGCTTCTCGCACGCCTGCCTGCACAATTGAAGCGGCAGCATCGAACCTCGCGTCGTCTCTGGCGTTGCTGGTTCGCACCCCCTCTTTTTTATCCAACACAAAATCAAGAATAGTATGACTAATCGAAATTCGGCGGTCGTTAGCATCAAGTCCCGCTCGGTCACACCGCGCCGCGGGCTGCAGCAAACGCGTTTCCGGATCTCGCAACATGACACAACCTCGGTCGGCCTCAACCCAATCGAACACCAGTGTCAAAATTCGGTTGAGCAGTTCGTTCAGATCATCCGTTCGCCCGACAGCGATCGCGGTGAGGTACATGACCTCAAGCGAGCGATCACTTTCAGACTCTCCTGCTGGGCCGGGAATCAGTTTTGAATCAGCACCAGATCTTGAAAGCGAGGAAACGATTCTGCTGCCGTCTTCCTGACTCTTCAGGACGATATCAATACCATGAGCAGCGTCCATTTCACGAGGCTGCCCTGCCCCTGTGAAGATCATCAGGGTTTCCCCGATTTCAACGCGGTCACCACTCCGCAGAACATGCTTGGAAACCACGTTCCCGTTGACGCGAGTTCCATTACTGCTATTCAAATCAAGGAGTTCCCAAGTCCCATCTTGTTGTACGCGAATCTCAGCATGCATCCTGGAAGCTTCGGAATCAAATAACTGGATATCACTGCCAGCTTCCCGTCCCAACCGCAGCACGGACTGCGAGAGTTGAAAGTGACGGCCCTGATCCCGACCGCGAACAACAAACAGTGACGGCATGAGAATTCCGCAAACAAGCGTGAACAACGACAAAAAAACGTCCGTTTAGCAGCATACCGCCCCCCAACCACAGTCAGACAGGTGGCGAGCCGTCACGAACGAGTCATAATATAGCGTCTAGCATCATTCCTATCCGTATCCCGCCAGTCAACAGGTTTTGCTTTGGTCCAACCGCCTCCCATTGAATCTCAGAATGACCCCGCCGATGCCACCGCCCTGGTCAATGCCTGCGAGAAGATTCGCGAACAGGTAGGTCGAGTCGTCGTTGGCCAAGATGCCGTTATCGAGCAACTGTTGATCGCAATTCTAGCCCGAGGCCACTGCCTCCTTGAGGGTGTACCTGGACTTGCCAAAACACTGATGGTCCACACCCTCGCAGACTCCATGGACCTATCGTTTCGCAGAATTCAGTTCACCCCTGACCTGATGCCTGGCGATATCACCGGCACCGAAATTATTCAGGAAGATCCAGACACGGGACGTCGCAATTTCGTATTCGAACGTGGCCCTGTGTTCACCCAAATGCTGCTAGCCGACGAAATCAATCGCACACCACCAAAAACCCAGGCGGCATTACTTGAAGCGATGCAGGAGCATGCTGTCACCGCCGCAGGACATACCTACACTCTCGATGAACCCTTCTTCGTTCTTGCGACCCAAAACCCTATCGAACAGGAAGGAACCTATCCGCTGCCCGAGGCTCAACGCGACCGTTTCCTGTTCCATGTGGTCGTGGACTATCCCACTCGCGACGAAGAAGGAGAAATCGTCGACCGTACCACATCCACTTTCAATAGCTCTGTAGAAGCAGTTGTCTCGGGTGACGAAATTATCCAATTCCAACGAACTGTCCGACGAGTCCCCCTGCCACCGCATGTGAAAGACTGGGTTCTTGACGCAGTCCGTGCAGTACGTCCTGCAGATGAACAATGCAAAGGCTGGGCCAAGGAATTGATTGAGTGGGGTCCAGGCCCCCGCGCGAGTCAACAATTGGTGTTAGCTGCAAAAGCCCGCGCGCTACTGCAAGGAAGATCGCACGTAACCATTGATGATGTCGAAACCTTGGCTCACCCCGTACTACGCCACCGGATCGTTCCCACCTTTGCCGCAGAAGCGGACGGAATCACTGTGGACGACCTGATTACCCGCTTGGTCAAAGAGCAGGCAGTCGCACCAGCCAAAGTCCTGTAGGCCAGTGTTGCCTGCACCCGGGAACCAATCTGTCATGGACAGAACAACCGAGCATTAACACGTCTCACGACTACCGTAAATTCAGCACCCGACGAATCCGGGATGCGACTGCTGGATCCTGCTCGACGCCCAACTGCGTCCGCAAACGTCCGGCGATCGCGGGATCGTCCATGCTGCCCAACACTGAGACCGTTCGCATTCTCACATCACGATCTGAGTCTTGCAGCAACAACAACAGCCAAGGACGTGGATCAACCACACTGGTGCTCGTTAAAGCTTCAACCAACTCGAGTTTTTGGTTGACATCACCAGTGAAAATCCTTGTCGCAATTGCGATGGTGGTACCATCAAACCCTCGGGAAACAAGCTCTAACTTGGCCTTCTCTCGAAGTGCTGCATGCGGACTCCCAAGCCAACGCATCACCGAAGCATCATCAAACGTTCCCATTGGAGACTCAACCAAGCCCCCCTGTGCGTTTACATCAATCGCCCGGAGTACGTTTCCAGCACCCGCATGCACTCTGTGCCCAACCTCAACCAAATCTGCACGGCCCACAGAATCCACGACGGGACTATCGGCGATATCTGCCAGCTCAACAACTTCATGACTCCCAACTAATTGCAACCTGTTCGCCCCTGACTTATAGACAGTGGGCACTGCCCCCAACCTGCTATCGGACGAGTAATCATTGGTTGGTAGATTCGTGGTTGAGATTGCTGATTCAGCGGTCCCCAAAGAGTCACCGGAAGTGACATCTGCGATCTTGCCGGGCATTGTTCCCGCGACCCCGTCAGCGACACTTCGGGCAACAGCTTGGCTGGGAGGCCACGTCGTCCACTCGTCTAAGGATTCGACCCCGTCCACTGGTAATGGTCCGCCCGGCACATTCAGCCGTCCCAGATTGTCTGTTTCTGCCAACACGTTGGTGTTCGAGGAACGTCCCGAAAGTGCTAACAGGCTGATCGCCTTGGATGCACGCTCCGGCAGATCGCCGGAAGGACCTGGGTGCTCCGAAGCAAACAGCAAGGTTTGCTGCATCAAGCTTGTTCCCCAGCCGGTACGGTGGTCGGGCAGATCAATCGCGATGCCTTTGACGGATTCAATCAATAGTTCGTGGCGAGACCTCTCCTCCGGAAGTGGCAACACTGTCCAATCATTCTGAGCCGCTCGCAACAACTCATAACCAGCCCTCGCGACGCCAGGATCTTTGTCAGCCATGCTATTGACGAGCGGCTCGACGCTAAAAGCACCAAACTCAGCGAGTTGACTCAAGCGGTCAATCTTTTCAACGGCACCAAGACTATCAAAATCCGCCAATAAACGTCCAGCCAACCAACGCTTGCTCTGATTTGCCAAAACAAAAATCCCACCCGTCGCGATGGTTACCAGAACAAACACCTGAAACGATCGCACCAAAGCACGACGTCGTGTGTTTTTTTCCTTGCGGGCCACACGCGCAAACGGAT
>NZGD01000112.1 GCA_002690925.1 Rhodopirellula sp. | reverse complement strand
TGAAAAGTAAGTTAAGATCACATTGGACATCCACCAGCCGGGCTTTGTCGCGTGTCGTGTCGTGATGTAAATGAATCCTTGGTCACGGCACAAACACGGGATTGTCGTTACTGTAGCCGGGTCTGGCGCAAACATGCACGGTCTGTTTTGTTACTCCGGGATCAGGCGACCGGAGGATCGTCGTGGCCATTTCAGTCAGGGTCTGGTGGCTTGATCTTGATCTTGTTTTGGATTTCCCGGTGGTCGAGAGAGATACCGTCGGGGGTCTTTTGGAGAAAGGTGATGTCGGCCCAGGCGAAACACGAGGCTGGCGCGTATTGTACGTCGGCGACAAACCCAGCTGGGCGTCGTGTCGCCTGCACTTCGGGCTTGCCTTCGCATTTCCACACCGGCAGGTGGCCATGTAGATGTGCGGCCTTGGGTCCTTTCGCGATCTTGGTCTTCCTCATGCGTGTCGTGTTGTTGTGGTAGTGGAAGTGGAGAGTCCGACTTTCGTCGTCGTCGACCTTGGTGATCTTGACGAGGAAGAAAGGTTTCTTCCTGGTGCGAAACGCGGTGAGGAGCATGAACATGCCGGGCTTCGGGGCGAAGCCGGGGTCGGCGACAGTCGCCTCGTCGAGCTTGTCGTCGAGTCGCTCTTCGATTTGTCGCTCGTGTGCCTCACGGGTGAGGTAGGGGTTGAGGTATTTGATGTCCTGGGTGAAGACGCGGTCGGAGCCGAGCTTCCGGAGGCGATAGGTGTGTCCACTGAGCTTCTCGACGACTTCGAAGGGGCCGATGTTCTGGTAAAGTAGCCGTGTTGTCTGACCTTTCTTCATGATTGGTCGCGAGAGGAGGACCAAGTCGCCTTCGTTGAACTTTCGTTCGTACTTCACTTTGGTGCTGTATTGCCGGTTGTGTGCGAGTTGCTTTTGCCATGCCTGCTCGACGACATGCGCTGCTTGTTCCCGCAACATCGCGACGTGCTTCAAATATTCTTCGTCGGATAGGTTCGCCTTCTTCGCGATCTTGGGCGTCTCATACTTGCCGTTGGACTTGAGTGCCGCCTCGGCTGGCGTAGTAGGTTTCCAGCCGAAGAGCAGCTCGAAAGGAGAGTGGTTGGTGCCTGGTCGTGGGCGACAGTTGATTGCGAAGTTGATGAGGTGAATCATTTTGGGCCAGCTGAGTCGGTACTCTTGGGCGCCGACTCTGAGGACGCTGTTGTAGTCGCGATGCCGTCGTTCTGTGCGGCTGTTACCCTTGGGGTTCAGGCTGCTCGTCTTGAACTTGGCGATGCCGTGGTCGTGGAAGAGTCGATCGACGACCTTGTTGCAAAATTCTTTGCCGTTGTCGCTGACCATTTCTTCGGGGCCACCTCCGAACACGAGGAAGATGCGGTGCAGTGCCGTCGCGACTGTTTCGGCTTTGTTGTCGGGGAGACAAGCGACGACATTGAACGAGCATGCCCAGCAGATCACGTGGAGCACGTATTTGAACCCGTCGCATGCCACGAATGGGCCGATACAATCCATGCCGAACCTTTGGAACGGCCTGTAGAAATAGTCGGCTACCATTTTCCCCGCGTGGTGGTGCACGGTGGTGTTGCGTCGAAAGCAAACAGCGCACTCTTTGATGTGCTTCTTGATGTCTTTTGTCATGCCTTTCCAGTACACGTGGTGTTTCACGATCGACAATGTCGATTGCAGGCCGGGGTGTCCATAGTGTGGCGCGTCGTGGAGAGCTTGGAGCACACGCGACCGTAGTGCCATTGGTAGCAAGATCGCGTGGCATAACACCTCATCGTCGCCGAGCATCGTGCGGTAGAACACAGTGCCGTCGTGCAGGTGCATGGCGCCACTCTCGCGAGAATACTTGCCGCGAGGTCTGAGTTTCGGATCGCGGTCGGCCTTGAGCCAATCGTACACTTCCCGGATATCATCCTCGGCTTGTTGTTGCGCTTGTATTTCCCCCAGGTGTGGCATGGCGTATGCGATGGAGTGTCCGACCGTCTTGTAGTCGTCCGTCGTCATCACCTCGTCCTTATCTTTGGCTGTCGTCGGTGACACGTAGACGGCATCCTCGATAGCTAGAACCGTCGAGGGCGCCTTTGTCGCGTTTGTCGTGCCACTTGTTGTGCTTGTCGTGTCGTTGGCGAGAACTGTCGCGAACTGCCGGTAGATGGCTTTGAGTGTGCCGACTGGCGTCCCTCGTGCAATGTATCCGAGTGCGCGTTCGGCGCTCATGTTCATGAGCCATGCTTTGGCGTGTTCGTCGTAGTTGTGCAGGTCGCACTCTTCGGATACCGTCCATTGTCGTGCGCCATTCTCGTCCATGACCCATTGCGAACCTTTGTTGCCGCCCCACTGCCATTGTGGTGTGATGGGCGGCATCGGATGTGAAGGGTCGAAGACGCCGCTGAGTAGGGGAGAGCAGCACCCTCTGCTTACAGTGCCGAGCTTGCTCGGCTTGTGAGCATCCACGGTTTGTCGCCTGCGCAGTGGTGTGTACGAGTACGAGCGCATCGTCTCCGGTACGTCGTTGGGCGGCAGCATGATGGGCTGGCACCCTCCGAATTTGGCGGGTGGTGTCGGCAGCTCGACAGGCGTGGAGGTGCGCGACCCGACGCACACATGCAAGGCGCGCGCTGTGTAGTCCCAGTGGGCGCAGTTGAGCGCGGCTGAGATGACGTCGTAACCCAGGTCGAGCAGGGTTGACTCGCAGTCGCGGTGTGTGGTGATGTTCGGAGCAGGCGGGGGCAGTTCGATGTACACGATCCGTGGTCGTAGGTGCTCGATGACGCGACGCATCTCTGCGGAACCGGCCGGGTCGTCCGCGGACTCGCGTTGGCTCTTCGGGCCAATGCGGGTCGCCGTCGGGTCGGATGTGGTCCACGAGAGCACGTCGCAGTCGGGTGTCGGCTCGTTGTCGTCGTCCAACGCGCCCAGTAGATCCGCGACCGAGCCGCGGTGGGTGGCGTTGCTGCGTTTGGCGTAGTATAGTGCCACGTCGCCATCGTTGTCACTTGCGTCGACGACGGCGAACTCGGTACCGTGCGTGGCCATGTCGTCGGCGCCCAACCCGTGGCCGACCGCGACGACATTGTACTTGGTCGTGCCGCCGGTCGTCGTGGCAGCTGCTGTGTGGTACGGCCGACGACCGCCGTTGTGGGGGTCGAGGTCGCTATTGTCGTGGTCGGGGACGGGTTCTCCGATGGGGTCGCGAGAAAGCATGTCGGCGTCGTGGAGTGTATTGCCCGCGACGTGCTTTGTCGTGAAGTCCAAGCAGCTTAGCTCGACGGACCATCGGTATAGCTGCTGTGTGTCTTCGGACACCGACTTCAACCACAAGAGGTTCCTGTGGTCCGTCTCTAGTGTGAAGTGCGAGCCTTGTATGTACGGCTTGCACTTGCGTGTGGCGCAGATTACACCCCAGGCTTCTTTCTTGCGAACGTCGTAGTTTTGTTGGTGCTTGTTGAACTTGCACGACCCGCACGCGACTATCCGGCGTTTGCCGTCGATATGCTGCGTGAGTAGCCACCCGACACCGCGCTCCGAGCCGTCCGACCGAATCGTGAATGGGAGGTCGAATCGCGGCGCGACGAGCACAGGAGGAGAAAGCAGCGCCGCCTTGATGTCGTCCACCTCCGCCTTCATCTTGTCGGTGAGGATGAACTTGCCGTTGCCGGTGGCGTCGGTGAGGTGGGCGGTGCGGCTTGCGAAGTGTGGAACATAGCGGCGGTAGTAGCCGGCCGTGTTCACGAAGCGTCGGACGGCGCTCACGTCAGTCGGATACGGCATCTTGGCGAGTGCCGACGTTTTGTCGGGGTCGGTGGCTATGCCGTCGGCCGAAATGATGTGCCCCAACAGGTGGACCTTGTCGAGCCCTATGAAGCATTTGTCGGGGCGGGCATACACGCCGCACGTGGCGAGTCGGCGCAAGCACCACGCCAGCACGTCGGCATGGTCGTCATCGTTGCTGCATATGAACATGTCGTCCTGGTAACAGCATATGATATTGCCGAGTGCCATCTCGCCGTGGTGTTCGCCAGGCCCGTCGTAGGTGCATCTGAAAACGTCGTCGATGAATGCTTGGGTGATTGCCGGTGCACACTTCACGCCCATTGGTACGCGGTTGTACTGCCAGCACCCGAACGATGGCGTCGCGAAAGTGGTGAGATCTCTGCTGTCCTCGTGCAACTCGAATTGCCAAAACCATTTGCTGAAATCGATTGTCGTGAACTTTGTCGCCGTGCCTATCCTGCTGAAGATATCTTCGGCCGTAACCAGTGGGTATACGTAGTCGTGTATGTACTCGTTGATGCCACGGTAGTCGCCACACACGCGGATGCTTTTGTCGGGCTTCGGGACGCACACCAGCGGTGAGCAGAACCGAGTAACCTCCGGCGCCTTGCGGATGACGCCGAGGTCGCGCATTTCCGTGACCTCCTTAATGATGCACTTGTCGTATGCTGCGGGGACGCGGTGTGCGCGGCGGCGACAGTAGGCGTCGGGCTTGAGTCGGATCTTGACTTTATACGGCGTGCCGTCTGGGTAGTGCACCGTGCCGAGTGTGCCGTCGGGTCGTGGCGTGAACATGTCGGCGCAGTCGTTGAATGCCGATTGCAAGACGGCTTTGTTGTCGGGCTTATTTGCCCACGCGTTGCCGTCGAGGTTCATCTGTGACCAAATTGTGTCGCCTCGTACTTCGCGATAGACCGGCGCAGCTGCCTCGAACGTCAGCTCGTCGTGCCGGTGTAGGATGCCAACCCGATCACCGTAGAGTCCCGTCGTCAGGCCGTGGCCTGCGGTATCGAGCTCGGTGATCTGGAGGGCGGTCAAGTTGCCTTGCCCGTCGTATCGTGAGTGGGTCAGAAGCGTGCCACCGTCGTCGGTGTCGGTGCTGTCCACGACCTCGTCGGTGCTCAGGTACCGCCCGTAGTCAACGGATTGTGAGAGCGAGGATGTGGCGGAGGTATAGTTCGCGGTGCCACCGAAGCTGTCGGACCACGGGTCGTCGACGTCCGCACTGCAGACGCCAACGCCGGTATGGTTGAGGGTCCAGTCGCTGCGATGTCGGGCTTGCTGGGATCGGTATGGCGACCAGTCGGATAGCAGAGGCGGGCTATGGTCGACATCAACGTCGGGGTCGTGTGGTGCGATAGCGTCGCCGACCGCAGCGATGCGCTCAGCCCGTAGCGACATCATGGCGCTGTGCGGCTCGAACTGGTCGGGCGTGTCGGGGATGTGTGCGCCCGACATGGCGGAGGCCACCACGATAGTGGCTAGCACGGACGACCATTTTGCCGTGGACTTGCGGGGCTGCTGTCGCGGTGATGCACAGCGAGTCGGAGCCGTTACTGACGGGGCCTTTTGTTCGGCGACTGTAGGCGCCGGGATCACGATTGGCGAGGGCGTGGGCGAATCGAACGAGTATTCGGCGCTGGAACCGTTGTCGAGCATGAATCGCACTTTGTCGTGCACCAGGCTGATGTCGGCGTTGAAGCGCTTGAGCGTATCCATGCCTATGATGGCGGGAACGTGGAGGTCGCGCACGATGCAAGCTCGGGTATCTTGACCTCCATTGATGGGCAAGGTAATGATCGCGTCGTTGCCGTAGCCCATGTCGGTGTTGGTCGCGCTGACGAAACGGAGCCCTGGAGTGGGTGGCATCAGCACTGAAGCAGCTCCATTGGACCGGAATTTAGAGTGGTGGTCGTAAGAGAAGAGAGTGTAGCGGCTTCCGGTATCAATGAGGTACTGCTCGCCGTCGTCGAACGTGACGATGAGAGCGGTGCTGGACGCACCGGCGGCGGCGATACTGATGACAGGGCTAGTGGTTTCGTACATGGCGGCGACGTCGGCGTCGTCACCAGATAGCGAGATGAGCATCTTGGCGATAGCATCAAGTTTCGCTTGCTGATTCGTGGATGTGTCGGAGGACTTGTTGGCGGGAGCGGGAGCAGGTGTAGCGTTGCCGGTAGTCGAGCTGGTTGGAGAGGATACGGGGGCGGCCTTATGGGTGGGGCACATGCTGTTCCAGTGCCCGGGCTGGCAACACCCTGCTTTGGAGCGATCCTTACCGTTGTCGAGCCATAGTTCCCAGTCGAAGCAGCAGGCAAACTTGCCTTCGTGGCGTCCTTTCTTAACTTTAACAAGCTTACCGTCCGATCCGGCGACAGGTTGCAGCTTGCGGATATCCTCCATGATGTCGTTGATCTCGGTCTTGATGTCGGCCGACAGGGCGCGCTGGCGGGCGGCTCGTGCCTTGAAGTCGACGCGCTTGCCACCCTTGCCTTTGCTGTCCTTGTCGCGCCGGTTCCGGTTGCGGTCGCGGTTGGTGTTGTCGGGGACGTTCCCGATAGCGGCGACTGCATCTTTGATAGCCGAAACCATAGACGAGCGATTTGTTTTAGCCTGTGAGCGAGCTTTTGCCTCAGCCTGGTATTGCGGACTGTTTTGAACGGCTGTCGCGTCAGCGTACAAAGCTGTCGGGTCCCAGGCTGCGATGTTCGCCGGAAGGCAGTGTTGCGAGTACGTTGGGTGAGCGATTAGAGCTGCACGAATGTGCTCGTCCAGGCCGGCGAAGAAAACGTTGGCGTAGTACCAGTCGGGAATGTCATCGTGCGGAAAGTCCGTATTCATTTGGAGCTTGACGCGGAGTTGTCGGAAGTTGACGTCGTAGTATTGTTCCACAGTTTCTTTCGCCTTCATGCACTTCGCCGGATTGCGGAACGTGAGGCCGTGGAGGATGTGCCACGGGTAGACGGATTGAACTCCTGTGAAGGCTGGGCGGAATACTGCCCACCAAGGAGCGTAGTTTGGTGCAGGCGCGTCGTTGCCTGCGTTTTCTCCGGTGTGGTCTACGCCGAGATCAGTGACGTAGGCTGCGTAGGTCGTATTGGCTGCATTGAACGCTGCTCGTATGTTTGGGCGTCCTTGCAATTCGTCGAAGAACCTACGGTGTACTCCGGCCAATTTTCCGCGAAAGTGATCCATGAAGGATCGATGTTTAACCAGTCCAGGGTTCGCGGCGTCGATGTACCCTGCGGCCGACTCCATGTCTTGACAGAGCCGTACTCGCTCTGCAATGGGGTCGGTGTCTTGGAGTCCCAACACGGACGACAAAATCGTGCTGGCCAGTTTCATTGTACTGGAGTGTTCTCGTTGCTTATCTGAAGGCGCTCGGTCTGCCATTTGGTTGACAGGTTGCACCAGGAGGTTTTGTCGTGCCGGTATAGCAGCGCCTTGGGCTCGAAGTGCTAAGGCTTCAGCTAAACGACGACGATAAATCCTTTGCGTTGCTCGGATCCGTCGTTCGAGGGCTTGGCGCTCTTGTCTATTGAGTTGACCAAGTGCTCGAAGTCCTGCCGCGTTCGTTTTGGCAACGAAAGCGGTCCGTCGTGCTAAAAGTTTGTGCGAAGGTCTCCTAAAGCTTGAGAGCTAAAAGGACCACGACACAAGGCTGTGGAGCACGACACTGCAAGCCCACCGTCGAAACGAATGGGTGCGAGTACCAAGTTGTAATGGTTAATCGGAGACCACTGTCCGGTTCGTCGTTATACGGCGTCGGACTAGCAGTATCGGTGGGTCGGGAACTAGCGTAACGGGCTACCGCGTCCGGAGCCCTC
>NZGD01000111.1 GCA_002690925.1 Rhodopirellula sp. | reverse complement strand
CTCTTTATATATTCGGACTCATTGTAGGCAGGTATGATCACACTGATCATTGGCAGTTGGTCTTCTGGTGCCTTCTCCTGCAGGCTATTTTCTGATAACACTTTTTAGCTTCCCGTTGGCTGACCTTGGAATGGACTGAGTGTATCTAATGGTTAAGTTTAAATGATTTCCAACTCTAGAAAAGAAATTTTCTTCTAAAATAGATTCGTTTATTTCGCTAGCATTAACGTCTTTTACTACCAAGATTGTGCAATCGGTTCGCGATTCCTGAATGACCTGAGCCTCCTTAATGCCACTAAGCCCCTTAAAAATATGGTCAATTCGACCAATTCTTCGGCCATCTGGCGTTTCAATATAGTCATCTAATCGACCGTTTATCCCTGCAAACGTGGTTTGATCGTTTCTTTTGCTCTCACTCTCATCGACGAGTGTTGCAGAATCACCTACTCGGTAGCGCAATAGTGGCATGCAATAGTTTGTGAGAGAGGTCGCAATAATATCGCCCTGTAACCTATCGCTCTCTCCCGTAAGCACTTCGGTGATTCCCAGCGTCGGGTTTATTTGATAAAGACCTTTCTCGTCCTGTCCTGCAAAAACAACGTACTCTGCAGTCCCATAATAATCTCTTACTGGGCACTGGAAGACGTTCTCTATTTTTTCTCGTTGCCAGGAAAGCAGGGTTTCGGAGTTGGTAATAATGGCTTTTGGCCTGAACTGTGGCCTGGTCTCAGTCGACTCGTAGTATCCTGCAATCTCTGCAATGGCGGAGGGATACCCGATTAACTCGAGTGGAGCAAATGAATCGAGATCCTTTCGATAGAACGGGAAGGTGTCCCTGTTCAGGTGGTAACTGGAGTAAAGCCGTTGGTTTTCGGCGCGATTGAAGCGCCAGAATGGTGGGTAAAGATCATTAGATCTCTGGACCATTCTGCCGGCAAAGGTTGCTCTGCGGGCACCAAACGGAACTCCGTGGAACTCTTCATGATCCACCACTAATGCCATGGCCATTTTATACGTCGTTTCGTCAACTGCTAGTGTTAGCGGGGTACCTGTGCTTCCACTAGTATTCTGTAGGATATAAGGCTTTGAGCCCGCGGCTCTGAAATCCCCGTGGTCCTTACGCAGTGTGTCTTTGTCCAGGACCGGGATTTTGTGGAGATCGTCAATGTGGGTGATGTCCTGGTCACGCAGTCCGTGTTCGGCAAACAGTTTTTGGTAGTAGGGCACGTTATGTTTACAGAAACGGACCATCTCATAGAGTCTTTCATTTTGGTAAGCCAGTCGTTGGCGTTCAGTCCAATGACGTGCTTCGGAGAGAAGGGAGAGGATCTGGTGATAGCTGCCAGTATACCTTCTCAGGTAAAGGCGGTAGCCGAGTGCGCTGACAAGGATGTTTTGCATCCACACCGGGCTTGAGTAATAGACTTTCTCGATTTGACCACCCATATCAGTTTGCCTTCTCCCCTTGTGAACCGGATGGCTGTTCACTGAAGCGTGAACGTACCTTTTTTGCCGGATTGCCAGCGACGATACATCCGGGCGGTATTTCCCTGGTTACAACAGCACCGGCCGCCACAATACTGTGGTCCCCGATGTTATTCATCACAACGGACGTGTTTCCGAGCCAACAATCCCGGCCAATTCTGATTTTTGTAAAGGTCCCACCCTGGTCCTGAATGGGACGCTGGGGATCGTTAAATTCGTGTTGTTTGCTGCCGCTGAGCACATGTACGCCGCTTCCCAGCAGGGTATTCTTTCCAATGAAACACTTGCCAATGTTGCATTGAGGTCCCACGTATACCCCTCGCTCGATAGTGGTATCCCAATGGGACAAAACCGTCAGAAAGCCAATGGAAATCTCACTGGATGTGTCGGGGCAGGCGAGACTGTAAAAACTGGCTCTTAAATAGATTCCCGGCTTGCCGGGGATAAGGCTCAATAACTGGGAAGCGGTCTGAAACACTGAATCCTGGTTGCCTATGTATGAAAGCCCGCGGTACGCAAGCCATAAGGGCAAGACCAAAAGCGTAGACACCATCCGAATGGAAGTCTTGATCTGTGCTCTCATTTCAGCCCTCCAAGCGTATCTTTAGCCAGGATTTCTCTCTGGACGGCCGGAACTGCAGGAATCCCTTAAAGATTCTATGTCCTATCTGAAGGATTACGCTCATTGTAGCTTTTGTTTTCGTCGTAACCCTTTGGCTTGTATGAAACGGTGATAACATGATTCCCTTCTCTGGCACTGGCGTGTTACAGCGATGCGGGCCGTAATTCTGCAGAAGTATAATCTGTATTCTGGTGAAAAAACGCTCCTCGCTGGTCTGGATTTTTTTGATTACATAGTCAAACATTTCATAGGCTTTTTCTTCGTAGGCTGCCCGATAGGACGTATCGAATAGAGCTGCTTGATTCAGAAGCACCACTTTTCTGAAATCCTGTGCGACCCAGGTGTCGTTCGGAAATTCGAGTTTTTCAGAAGCATCCAAAAACGGACGTTCGTTTTGAACCATCCAGCGCCAATAGTGCCGGAGACTCGCCAGAGTGTACTGGTAAGACTCGTCGACCGCGTCGTGATCCAGTTTTAGCCATAAGTAGCGTGTCATCGCCGAAAGCAACACAAGGTAGTGCCAGCCGGTTTCCGCGCTAAGTAGATCACGCTGTTCAATATTGTCTGCTGGACCAATCGTGCTGCGAATGACGCTTTCGGCAAGGTCGAGCCATCCTCGGTCTGGTTCCAGCAAACTGGCATCGAGCAATGAGTTTATGTAATTCCCGGTGCCGCGTGTGAACGGATACCGATAAACACCGTTCATATTGCCACCCAGAACCTTCCTAAGTCGTGGCAGATCAGCTTTCTTGATCGCAAGCACCTGCGCCAGAAGACCCTCTGATCCCTGGTGGGCATTTCTCATCCAGGACGCAAGTCCGATAACGGCTAAACGCGATGACTCAGACCCGGTCATCCAGAAATGGTAGAGCAATCCCGTGCTGTAACAATGCTCCGCCGCGGGTCCGCCACCGGTTTGGCCTGGTATCGAGCTGGTTGAATTAAATCTTGAATAGGTGCGGTGCGTGGCGGTGTGAGCATCAAGGTAGTGGTCTGTGTGCCAGAACATACCGTGGTTGTATTCAATGCGGTCATCGTCTGTGTGATAGATATCGATATCTGCCACGTGTTTTGCGAGATCATCCATTAACTCGAACCAACGACGATCCCCCGTCAAGGCAAACTGGCGTGCGAAGCCGTAGATGGCGTCGTACTGATTGTTGTAATGGGTAATAAACCTGGGGTGATCGGATGGCAGGTACATGCATTCATGATCAGCATAGAGGTCGCCGAAGTTCCGCCATCCGTATTCGTCAATGATCTCCCGCTTTTTCAGGAAGCCCTCGTCCGGTGAGAGCCCCAGTGCTATGAGCGCATCCACCTCATCGGTCTCCTCCGGAGGAGAAAAGCACGAGAATGCTTTGGTGTTGGCATAGTGTTCGGCTGGGACCACGGGCGCCACGGGTGACTGGAGGTTCAACAAGGTTTCTCCAGCGGGTGTCAACTGGATCCAGGCTGTTTGGCGCTTTTGTTCGCCCCCCTGGAGTTCGTAATCCAGCTCGGTTTCAGGAAAGAAGCCGATAGTCACACAACCGTGTTCGGCCTTGATTGCAGACGGGAAGTTTTGCCAAAACCCGGACAGCAGAGCACAGGTGCCGGAGTTTTCTCCCGCTAACCCAGCGACCGGAGATGCACGATATCCATCATCTATTACTTCAGATTTTCGGAAAAGCCTGAAGCCCCGGTACCTGGTCGTTGCCACGCCATCCTGATTGAGATGGTTGTTGCTGTTCCAATTCTCGCCGCCGCTGGACTCCTGGTGGAGGATAAGCGCTTCATTCTCGCTGAAAATTGGCTCGACATCAGGCTTGGGCCTGATCCACTGGGAGCGGCTGTCCATTTGTCGAACACTTAGCGAGAATGATTTGAAAAAAACGGAACCCGGGTCGCCAAGATCCCACAAGCCGCCTTTGTGAACAGCCCTACGGGGATTGTGAAGACCGGCGTCGACACGAATCAGTTCGCCCACTTTAAAGAGTTGG
This sequence comes from Rhodopirellula sp., assembly GCA_002690925.1. GTDB lineage: Bacteria > Planctomycetota > Planctomycetia > Pirellulales > Pirellulaceae > Rubripirellula. The sequence continues at coordinate 17,929 of NZGD01000111.1, read as the reverse complement.
ATATCAATAAAAAACCGGACGAGATGGGTACCCGCTGATGTAAGGAAAACGCCTTCTGAACGGCGGCGTGAGAAATAGGCGCCGTCTTCGACAACAACCCATTTCTTTTCGAATCGTACCGGACAAGGGGTATTCAAAGGACCCTTCAGCTCGAACTCCAGATCCCGACAGTCGCCGTTGGGCAACATAATCCTGATGCTAAGGTCACTTTCACCAGCCTGAACAGGCGGAACGACCTGCGAATTTGGGTATTTGACACAGGGCTCTTCATTGAAAAGCTCGACCACCCGGGTTTGGTTCGGGGCAAGGCCGGCCGGGAAGGCCACCTGAAGCCAACGCACGCTGTTATCTGGCCAATAGCTGAGGGGGCGGGTCTGAAAAGGTGTGACCAATTCACCGTCAGAATATTTCAGGTAATGAGGTTGCTGGTCCTGGAGATACCCTTGTGCAAGTGGAATTCCAAGTTGAATCGGTTCAGAGGTCCTCGAAAAACCTTGTTCTTCTCGGAGTACAACGCTAGGCCGCGACATGCTTACTGCTGATCTCCTTTGACCGCCAGGGCAGCAATAGTTCGATACTGTTCCTCAAGCGCCTGGATGTATCGTGAGTGCTCCTCAGAAAGCGTGAGAGAGCCGGAAGAAATTCGCTCGGTCAAGGCCTTATACTTGTTGCGTAAGGTCTCACCATCGAAATCATCAATGTTGACGAAGTAATCGCCGAGCCCGACATCCACAAGTAGCTCAGCGGCTTTCCGGTAGTAGCAAATACCTAGTACGGGAATGCCAAGTTGTAGTGGTAATACGGTGGCGTGAAACCGGGTGGCAACTACGCAATCTGATTGGCTGAGTGTCTCCATCAGTTCGGCCACCGTTCTGCTGCAGGCAATCGAGGGCCGAGCGCTAACCTCCATGGCTTCGATCACATCGTCGATAACGGCTTCATCTTTCAATTGTGTGCTGAATAACGTGAGATGAGCTCCCTCTTGAACAACGCATTCACAGAGTCTTGCCAGTTTCTGGACGTAGTCGTGATATAGAGTGTCGTCCGGATGGTGCCAGTAACGCCTGTCAAATACAGGCATCGGGTTCACAGCGACCCGCAGCCTATCGCTTCGCTGTGTTCGACTTGGAATGGACTCGCTGTCGTAAAGACTGTGAGCCAGGTCTGGAAAGACTGGCCCCTCTATACCTACCTTTTCACGAATCAGTGTTTGTGAACCTTCGTCCCGTAAAGAGAGGTAATCGGCTCGTTTCAACGCCCGGCGGAGCATCCAGTAACTGAGCGGGTGAGTGAGCGGGCCGGCACCAATGCTCACAAAGGCCACCTTTGCACCGGAACGTTTTGCGAGCCACGTCCACTTAAGCAGAGTGTATGGGAACCCCCATGGCCCGCCAAAATTGTCCAGAAACTGGTTTGAGCCGGCAACAAGAAGCAGGTCGACTGTTTCCAGCCTAGCGCGGGCGGCTCGAAGAAAGACAGCTTCCTGCTGTAACGTGTGGCGAAACTCGACAACGTTCTGGCCCGCGCGGAGTAGGGGGCCTAGAAGTGGGAAGGACTTGAGCCTGGTCTTCCACGATTTCGCCATTGGAGTGGCCGCTTCGTTTACAGTCGCCGATGCGGGTGTGTTTTCCTGTGCCGACGGTTGGGCCTGGTGTGGATTGAAATACTCGGCCCGATACCGGATCGGGAATGAATCGACACCGTGTCGGCTGGCGCTGTCCGCCGGATTTATGGAAAAACAGGAGAGTTCCGCATTGTGTAGGTGGTGACGAAGATTTTTCAATACAGCTTCGATAATGGCCTCATCACCAAGATTCTGGTTCCCATAGTGGCCAAAGACAGCGATTCTGGGCGAAGGGGAGCGCGTTGACATCAGACCGACAGGACCAGTTTGCGAGAGTAAAACGCTTCTGCGATGCTCTCAGACGCATTCGCTTCCATACCGCGGATTCTCATCAGGCTCCAGAATAGGTCCTGACTAAACCACGCCTTTTCTACCTGCGAGGCGTAAGCCTCATGCAACAACCGGATCTTTGCCTCACCAGTAGCCCTCGAAATGGGGAAGAACACGTTCGGTTGTCCCATGTCTCCATCCCATTTTGGAATTTCGTACTCCAGAATCAGATGGTCTCTGAACGTGTTCCAGGTCAGGTCTGAAACAGCCCGATGATCCTGATGAAGGTCGTTTCGATAGTGAGTGAAAATAACATCAGGCTGTGGGATGTCATGCTTCAGCCTTTCAAAGGCCTCCTTCAAACGAACGGGTTCTGTCGGGAGGAAACCGTCCCTGAAATCATGAATCGTCAGTTCCAAAGAGTCCACGCCTTCGCTAAACAGCCGTGCGCCGGTTTCGGCTTCTTGGCGACGTGCAGGGTTCGACGCAAACACCACCCAAGTCAGATGTACATCGGTTCGCTCTCTGAGAATTTGAAGCAAGGTACCACCGCAGCCGATCTCAATATCATCGCAGTGGGCGCCCAAGCACAAGATGTGCAGGGGGCTCTGTGCTTCACCAAGCACACTGTTTGACATAGCGGCTACACCTTCTCTCGCCAGACCTGCCAGGGGCATTCCCCGCTGGCATTAAGCTCATCAAAGGCCTGCTTATCCTTGAACGTGTCCATGCATTTCCAGAAACCATCGTATCGGTAAGCTACCAGCTCATTTTCGGCTATCAGTCGCTCGAATGGCTCGTGAACGAGCTCTTCGCCATCCTGTAGATACTCATAGATTCTTTTCTTAAAAATAAAAAAGCCGCCGTTGACCGTTAGGCCGGTATTCGTTGTGTCCTGAATACTGTGCACGGTACCGTCGTCGTTGAGCCGAACATAATGGAATGACTGTTGCGGTTGCACGCAAAGAAAGCAGGCTGTTTTTCCGCTCTTCTTGAAGAACTCGAGCATCTCGTCAAGAGGTACATCCGAAAGACCATCAGCGTAGTTGGCCATGAACATATCGTCGGGGCCGAGATCGTCCAGATACTTCTCGACTGCCTTCAGGCGCATGCCAATGTTCGATTGGAGCCCGGTATCGGCGAAGGTGATCTTCCAGTCGTGGATGTCAGTTTTGGTCAGGTGCGGTTTGCCGGCTTCAAGCACGAAATCGTTGGTTAGGCACTCGTCATACTTCAGGAAATACTTTTTGATTACGTGCGCGTTGTGCCCAAGGCAAATAATGAAATCTTTATGCCCGTAATGGGAGTAGAACTTCATCAGGTTCCAGACAATCGGTCGGTGGCCAATGGGAACCATTGGCTTGGGTATGTTTTCTGAGAATTCACGCAGGCGCATTCCAAGTCCGCCACAAAAGAGTACAACCTTCATAACACTGACTCCCTTCAACTGCCTTTATGAGCAAAGTGTAGCAATCATTTCTTCTCTGAGTTGGTCAATCAGGCGACCGCCGGGCAACTCAACATCATCATAGGTAAGTGCCTGGTCCATAGGCACGTGGCGCTTTACTTTGCAGTTCTGGGCAACGCCCATTGGCAACAGGTTGTCCCTCAGGCTGGTCTCAAAGTTGTCGATCAGGGCGTAGTTGGTAAAGCCTCCTATGCCATCGAGAATGTCGCCTTCATTGAGGTCCTTTTTGGCGATTGCGACTGCTTCGCAATAGGGTTTTCCAAGAGGCGTAACGGCAGCGTCATTACAAAGAACGCCCCGACAAACCGTGATGGGTATTTCCAGCTGCGGAAGATGAAAGGGGGTGTAGAACACGTAGAAGGGACCATCGCCCATTTTCAGGTACTTCAGGTATTCCTGCTTCATCGGGTTGTCGGTGTAACCGACAATGAATGCGCCAGTGTAGGGAGAGGCGCCAAGAAGAAAATCCACGATACCTTTGCCCGGTAAGAAGACATCCTCGGGGAAGTGGCTAAGGCAGGTACGAACATCGTCACATGCTGGCCCGTACATGCCGCGCTTGCCAACGCCAAAGCCAAGTGCGTTCGCAGTAACCGTAAGCTCCATAGACAATTTGGTGCCGTCCACGAAAGACGTCATCATGTGCGGCTTCTGGTTGTTTGCTTCTGCAAAAGCCTTTTGGGTTTCAGGCGTCCTGTGAACGTCGTAGAAACCCTTGAGGTTGCCGGCACCCACAACCTCGAGACCCATGGTGCGAACGTGGCGTGCGAGGTTGGAAGCTACACCGGGTTCGTCACCGTCTGAGTTTGAATAGACCACGCCATTCTCTTTGGCATAGTGCTTCATCAATGGACCCACGGTTGCGTCCATTTCGCAGTTCAGTACGAAGGTATGCTTGCCGGCCTTGATGGATTCCAGAGCGACCCAGGCGCCGTACTCGACCTCGCCCGTGGTCTCCAGAACGGCATCAATGGAAGCAGCGTCGAATGCAACTCTGGCGTCGTTTGTAATACAAGGCGTATGGGACTGGATTGCGTTTTCCAGTTCAGTGCTGGTGGATATAAACCGAGCGTTCTCCACGCCGGCATTGCGAAAAACCGCTTCGGCGTTCTCGGGGGTTCGGTTGACGATTACCGCCAACTGAATCGCCGGAAATGAACTCTCAATCTGTGCGGCTATGTGTTTCGCGCTGTACCCCGCTCCGACCACGGCTAGCCTGATCGGACGGTCTTCCTTTACCCGCTTTGCAATCTCTGTGTCGACTATGATCATTTCGAATCCCTGTCTTTTTATTTATTGTCAGAAATTATTCCAGCTCTTGTCGTTATCCGAGATCGCTGTGATGGGCAGCGGCCATTCGATGCTAAACGCAGGGTCATCGTGGCGAACGCCTGTTGCGGATTCCGGATGGTAGAACTCACTCGTGTGGTAATAGATCTCGGTGTCGTCCACCAGCGTCTGGTAACCCGTTGCGCAGCCTTCGGGAACGTAGAGCATTCGGCTATTTTCCGCTGTCAGTTCGACTGCAAACCACTTTTTGAAGGTGGGCGAGTCAGGGCGCAGATCTACAATTACATCGTAAATGGCACCACGCGGGCATCGGATGATTTTCACTTCCTGGTGCGGGGCCGTTTGATAGTGGAGTCCTCGGAGGGTGCCTTTCAGCGGACTCACTCCGATGTTGGATTGTTTGATCGTGGATACGAGTCCCATCTCTTCCATTTCTTTCTCGCACCAGAGGCGACCAAAGAAGCCTCTCTCATCGCCAATTCGCTTGACGTCGATCAGGTAGGAGCCCGAAATTTCCGTTTCAGTAAATATCATCTGTTCGACCCCTAGATCTGCCAGACCAGGTTGCGATCGAGTTTGCCTTCCTCAATCAAATTCATGATATGAGCAATACGTTTGTAGCGGATGCCTTCGTAGTCGTCTTTGCTGAGTCCGAATCGCAGATAGGATTCGTAGCACTGCTCAACACCCTTGCGCGCCGTCCACCTGGTTTTGAAATCCGGAAACACCCGATGAATCTTGTCAAAATTGACGCGGTAAGAGCGTGGGTCCGGGCCAGCGTCCTCTGCGTATTCAACCTCACAGTTTGGCACGGTTTCCTTGACGAACTGCGCTAGGTCCCGCATCTGGTAGTTTTCTTCGTTACTACCGACATTGACGGCGAGGTTATGTATCACATCGCGTTCGGCCTTGAGGGCACAGATCACTGCCTGGGTGATATCTTCAATATGAACAAGAGGGCGCCAGGGTGTGCCATCGCTCTTCAGAAGAATCTTGCCGGTTGTGTGGGCCCAGGCCACCAGGTTGTTGATAACCAGATCGAACCGGATCCGCGGAGAAACTCCGTAGGCTGTCGCGTTGCGAAGAAACACCGGGCTGAAAGTATCACTGGCCAGCTTGGAAACGTCTTCTTCTACCAGCACCTTGGACTTGGCGTAGGGGGTAACTGGGTTGAATTGGGCCGTTTCATCAAGAACGTCTTGTCCCGCTTTTCCGTACATGCTGCAGGAGGAAGCGAACAGGAAACGTTGCACGCCAACTGACCTGGCCATCTCAGCAATGCGGACCGTCGAGTGGTAATTAATGTCGTAGGTAAGATCGGGATTGATGTTTCCCAGTGGGTCGTTAGACAAGGCCGCCAAATGGACAATGGCATCAAAGCCCTCCAGGTCTTCGGGGCCAACGTCCCTCACATCCTTGTTGAGAGAGGGAATTTCAAGGGGGTCGTCGCCATAGGTGCAGTAGCGATAGAGATCGGTATCCAGGCCAGTGACATCGAATCCTTCCTCAAGCAGCATCGGGACCATGACTGTGCCAATAAAACCTCTATGGCCTGTAACTAATACCTTCATAATCTCTCCTTGCTGATTCAGGGGCGCTTGATGAGCCCGTATTTGATGACGTCCATCAGTTCATTCTTCATTGGGTCTTTGTACCAGTAGGCCCGTTTTAGAAGAAAGATGGATAAAATCCGTTTGTCTTCAAGCGAGATCGGTGCTCTCCAGACGGCTTTGTAATATTCGAGGATGCTTCGCCAGGTTTGCATCACAAGCTTTCGCTTGGCGGGATCCCAGAAGTTTCTCTGGCGCTCGCTATCATCACGTTTCCAACTGCTTGCCTCTGGATGCATCCGCCTATTAAAAAGGTGGGCCGGCACTTCCTTGAATTTTCCGTATAGAGACAGTTCGACAACCAGATTCATATCCGCCGCCACGTAGTTTCCGAGTAGCGCGGTGTGTGTGAGGGCGTCTCGCCGAATAAGTCCGTAGATGACATTCTGGAGGCCCAGGTTCTGGATGCAGTCTTTGAAGCGCTTGGTGGCTGATTCCGATGAAAGGTAAATATTGTCATCGTAGGCCTCCATGAAAGCGCCTTCCTCATCGATAATGTGTGTCTTTCCATAGGCCAGGACTACCCCGGAGTCTGCTTCCAATGCTTGGAAGCACCTTTCAATCAGGGAGGGTTCGATGGGGTCATCTGCATTCTGCCATCGGAAATATCTGGATCGGGCCGGCTTAAAACAGACCGTGTAGTTTTTCGACGCACCCAGGTTGACCTCGTTACGAATATACTGGATGCGCAAATCACGCCCAGCGTAATCTCGGCAGATTTCTTCGGTGCGATCAGTGGAGGCGTTGTCGGCAATGACGAGGTCGAAATTGTCAAAAGTCTGGTTCAGTACGGAACGAAGAGTGTCTTCCAGATAGCGTTCGCCATTGTAGACAGGCATGCCAATGGCCACCGGACTGGTTTCGTCGTACTGCTGATTCATGGTGCTATCCTTCACCGAACCAATAACTTCAACTTAATGTTAATATTAGTACATTATTGTAACGAAGTGTAGCGAGCGCTCCCAAGTTTTCCGCCTCTGCGGGGCCTGGCTTCCTTTCATCACATGGACGTTTCTGGGACTACGGAATATGCAGCTTTTTCGCATTGTGCCACTGGCGGTTTTCCTCGCATTAACAGGGTGCGACTCAACCAATACTGCTGCTTCAACGGCTGCCAGTACCCTTTTTGAACGTGAAACCATTGATCCGAGTGGACCAAATGCCCCTTGGGGAAAAACAATAGGTGATATTAATGGTGACGGCCTTTTAGACGTTGTTGTTGGGGGCCATCGGCCAAGACATCTGACTTTTTTCGAAAAGGTCGCGCGCAAACTCGGTGTGGCTGATTTTTCTGATCGCCTTGGCGAGCTGGTGTGGTACGAGAACCCCACGTGGAGGCGCCACACAATTACCGAGTCACTGGCAATCAGGACAGATATTGAAGTTTCTGACATTGATGGCGACGGCGCCAACGACATCGTTCTGGTGTCTGACAGTGGCATCGTGTGGTTGAAAAATGGCGACTGGAGTCGTCATTTGATTGGGGAAGGCAAGTTTCACGATGTTGAGTTGGCCGACCTCGATCACGACGGGGCAACCGAAGTGATCGTTCGCAATCAGTCGCTGTTCGGCTATAAGAACGGAAATTTCATACGGATCTTCAGCCAGGCAGCTAGTGCTCAATGGAGCTATGAGGACCTTTCGGTTCCGCATGGAGAGGGGCTTGCGCTGGCAGATCTGGATAAGGACGGATTCAGGGATATAGTAGCGAGTGATGTTTGGCTCAGCAATCCGGGCGACTCCCGGAATTCGTGGGAAAAAATTCAGTACACCGGTTCGGGTAAAGGAGGCTGGCACTGGCATGACGTATACATCGACACCGGTGATTTCAATGGTGACGGTTGGCCGGATATTTTGCTTTCCCCATCAGAACCGGTTGGGGCCTTCTATGAAATCGCGTGGCTCGAAAATCCGGGCGGAGAAACTGGCCAATACTGGGAGAAACACGTGGTGGTGGAGAACGTCGAAACCGTTCATCACTTTGTGGCAGCTAGGGATGTGGATCTTGATGGCGACATAGACGTGCTTACTGCCGAGATGAATCAGGGTGAGGGTGAAAACCCGGTTTCTGTTTACCTGAACGAACCGGGCGGTTGGGTTCAAAAAATATTGTCTCTCGGAGGTGGCCATAGTCTCAGAGCCGCGGATATTGACAATGATTTTGATGTCGATCTGATCGGAACGAACTGGCAGATCGAAAACTTTCAAGGTGATTACTCTGTCTGGTTATGGCGCAACCAATTGAATTTGCAACAAGGATGGGTGCGACATGTGATCGACGATAACCGCCCGGGGCAGGCAACGGCCGTTTTCGCCGAAGATTTCGACGGTGACGGCAGAAAAGACCTGGTGAGCGGAGGATCCTGGTATCGAAACCCGGGCGCGTTGGGTGATCAATGGGAGCGTTCGGAGTTAGGGTCTGGTGCAACTGATGCAGCTCTTGTTCATGATTTCGATCGGGATGGGAGGCCTGATGTTCTTGCCACGGGGTGGCGTGCCTACGGTTATCAGACACCCTTTTGGGAAAAGCTGGCGAACTGGGTTGCTGGTTCCCGGGCTAAAGAAGGTAATCACGGAGAGCGACTTGTCTGGGCAAGGAACCTTGGCGCTGGCGAATTCGAAATTCTCGAGAACATTCAGACGGCAAGCGGAGATCTTCTGCAGGGTAGCGCAGTGTTTCCTGTAGAGGATAACAATGAGGAACGTGTGCTCCTGTCCTGGCATGCTGCAGGAGAGGGTCTTCAATCGATTACTGTTCCGAAAGAGGCTCGAGACAAGGAATGGGAGTGGAGCGAGTTCAGTTCCCTTTCATTGGATGAGGCGCTTACCGTCGCAGACCTGGACGCGGATCAAAACCCCGACGTGATTCTCGGGACGGTCATATTGTATGGGAGAGGGGCTGGTGACCGGGAAACAGTTTGGATCGACGAAGAAGGACTAAAGCCCGACCGGAATGTGGTTTCAGATTTGAACGGTGACGGCCTTCCAGATATTGTCGTGGGATTCGAAGCCGTGAGTGAAACAGGGGATTTGGTCTGGTACCAGCAATTGTCTGAGGAAGGCAGTTGGACAAAGCATTTGATTGCTCGATTGACAGGGCCTATGAGTCTCGGCGTGGCGGATATGGATGACGACGGCGATCAGGATGTGATCGTCGGAGAGCATGACCTCCGGAATCCTGAGCGGGCAAGAATCCTGTGGTTTGAAAACCGAAACAATGGAGAATCGTGGTTGCCGCGATTGATACACCAGGGTGACGAACACCACGATGGCGCACTGGTCGTGGATTTGGATGCCGACGGCGATCAGGATGTTGTTTCGATTGGTTGGGGGCATCAAAATGTGATTGTTTACGAAAGCAGTGCTGATACCAGTGAATAATCACCCTAAAGCAAACCCGAGACCTATTGAGTGGGATCCAAAATATCGCTGATAGCCGCTGGTATTTTTTTGGATGCAACTATAACGTCTCCAATCCGCCAGGAAGCATCCATTGCGAGGTGGTGTGCGTCAAAATAGATCAAGTTTCCTCTTGGGTCACGAACATCACAGACACCGTGTGGACACAGATGCTCGTTTATATCAAAGTAAGAAATATTTTTGTTCTGAAGAGCAAAATCCTCCAGTTTTTTGTTTATCTCAGCAACTTTCTCGTCCAGTGTAACTGGGGACGTGTCACAGTTTAAAAAAGGATAGCTTATCGACTTTTCTCTGCATAAGCGGTCGAACGAGTGAATAATCGGTGCCTTTCCAATAATTACTAAGTTTTTTTCTTTGCTCGCTATCATCTTCGCTGTTTGAAAAAAAGATTCTATGAAATCCGGAGATTTTGATTGGTAGCTTGTCCAGCTAGCTGAAACAATTATATTTTTATATTGATCTAAAGTCTCAAAAATGACAGGTAATGATTGTCTGCAATCTTCTAGGCGCCTGGCATCTACGAAGCTAGATAGGTCTGAATGGACGGGAGGGCATGATCCAATCTGTAGATTCCGGAAGCTAAAGCCTTGATCACGAGCAAATGCTCCAATAACACCGATGTAATGCGCCGCGTTTGAGTCGCCCCACAGTATGGTATCGAGATCCAATTCTTCATGGTTGTTTACCACGCAATCTAGATTATTAGTGTCGTCTTTCTTAACAAGCAGAGTCTGGCAAACATAGTCGTAATGGTAGGCGGGCCTGTTCTCGTCTCTGAGGGCCTCAAGATTCACTTGATATTCTTCGGATAATGCGCGTAGTCCATACCCGTCAAGCTTCATGGCAACAACCGCTAATACTGCAGTTGCACAGGTAGGAATCAGGAAATAAGAAAGCAGTACCTTAAAAAAGGACTTATTGGAGTGTCTTAATGGAGTTTCTACGAAACGGAAGCTTATATAGGCAATCAGCATCGTTATAATAAAAATTGCAGAGCCTGAGATGAAGCCTATATGGGTAAATCCATAGCGATAAAAAGCGATAATTGGCCAGTGCCAAAGGTAAGCCGAGTAAGAAATCAGGCCAATCGAAACCATAACTGGTGCACTTAGAAGACTGAGTGCTGGAGAAGTTCCATAATGTCCAGAAAATATAATTAATGTCGCGCCGAGAGTTGGTGGGATAGCCCGAAAGCCAGGGAAAGTATCATTTTCGGAAAGGGTTATGAGAGATATAATAATCAGCCCGATTCCAAGCCCTGATAAACAATAAATTGTTTTTTGACAGGGCTTCTGTTGTTGATTATTCAATAAATAATAGGCAAGAATTCCCCCAAGCAATAGTTCTCCAGCCCTGGTAGGAAGCATATAGTAAACAAAAGAAGGGTGGTCGGAGAACAAGATATCACCAGCAGCGAAAGACAGAATAGCGGTGAACCCTAGCGCGTATAAAAACAAGCGCGACTTCATGAATGAGGAAAGAAATAAGAGTACAACTGGCCAAATAATGTAAAATTGCTCCTCGACGCCCAATGACCAAAGGTGTAAAAGTGGTTTTTCATGGCTTGCAGCTGCGAAGTAACTTGTGTCTTCGAAAATCCAAAAATAAACGTTAGCTAATGAAAGCAGTGACCACAGACCTGATTCAGCGACCTTTTCTGCATCTTGTGGAAGAAAAATTATTTGGGAAACAATAATAGATATAAAAATAACCGGTAATAACGCGGGAACTATTCTCTTTATTCTTCGACGATAAAACTCAAGTAAGGAAAATCTATTGGATTCAAGGTCGCGGAGTACCTGGAAAGTAATTAAGTAACCCGAAATCACAAAAAAAATATCAACCCCGACGAAACCACCTGGAATGATACTTTCGTTTAAGTGATAAAGAATTACGGAGAGAACCGCTACAGCTCGTAAACCATCAATATCCGGACGATAGGTTGGGCCAGGGTTCATTGGTTTGGAGCGCATCTGAGAACCTTCCTTGAGTCGGCGCAATTCGTATAGCTTCATTGGCGCTCTTGGACGCGCCCGATTCCTTGTTAGTTTGCCATGAACTAATTTTGGAGGACAGCTGTGATTAGAAGGTTAACACTTTCGCGTTTATGGTTTGGAGAGTTTGGCTCTCATTACTTGCTGGATTCTTTGCTCATTTTTTTTGCCAGATACCTTATCTGGCGGAATTCCGGTGTGTTATAGATCAAAACAGCGGCCGAAAGGGCGGTTGATATTGCAGCTACCGTAATAAATAACGTACCACGGACGAGAAGCTCCAAAAATGTGGATACCTCTGGCATTTGAACAAGTGTGTCAGTTGCGAAGGCTAGTATCGTTCCAATCTGTACAGGGACCGAAAGCCAAAACAGGCGGTAAAAACCGAAATTGCTCCATTGGTTGAGGAAGAATAGAAGTAGGATGGTCGTAATAACCGCCAACCATCCTCTTACCCACGCCATAACGGATAAGCTATCAGTTCCGATGAGCAACAGTATCGCAACAATAGTTATTGTGGAAATTAGGTCGAAGACAAATAGAGCCCGCACTCGCCCAAGCGCAATAATGGCATCACTGATCAGCGCGAAAAGACAAAAGGTCAGGAAAAAGAGTGCGAACGGTCGCAACAGGTGGCTGTACGCCTGCCATTGTTCGCCGAGAAGAGTCAGTACAATCAGGTCGGGGTACAGCATCAGAAAGGTTGTGAGGGGGGTGAGAACGGTCACCATGATTGCCAGGCTGAATCTAACCCGGTAGGCCAGTGAGTCAGGATCGTCTTTTACCCGGGCTATTGACGCCAGAAGCGGCTCGCTCATTGGAATGATTGCGGAGAGGGCTGGCAACAGGCTGATTTCACGGACCAGGTTGTAGCCGCCTAGTGCAGAAGTGCTGAACTGCTTGGAAACGATCAGGTTGTCTATTTGCGAACGCGTAAAACCGACAATGCCCCGCAGCAAAAGCCACTGAGAAAAATTCCATTGTTCCCGCGCATTCTCAAGGCTCCATTTGGGTCGGTATGGATGAACCCGATAAGAACCGATGGCAAACACGGCTGCAGAGAGCAGGCTTCCGAGAACGATTGCCCAATAACTCTGGTATAGCCAGGCGATGGTGATCACAGCAATAAACGATAGTCCCTTTTGCCAGAGGGTGAGTCTAAATAGAGGGCGGTAATCTATCTCTCTGACGGCTTGCATCATTCCCGGGGTACGAAGTGCTCGGAGGGGAAGGGCAAGGGTTGCTATGGCCAGAGCAAGTGCCAATTCTGGCGTTTCGAAGAAAACAGACAAGAGCGGTGCTGAACAAATGACGGCGAGAGCAACGAACGACTTGATCAGAATGTCCATTGTCCAGGCAGTATTAAGATCGCTGTCGTGGAGTGTTTCTTTCTGGACAATGTACTGTTGGTTACCGATCTCCGCCAGCAGCTCAAAAAACTGGAGGACGATGGTGATCAACGCGATGATGCCGAAATCATCGGGCGTCAATAGTCGAGCGAGGATCAGCGTGCTGATGATGCCCAGTCCGCGCTGAACGACCTGCATACCCAGTAACAACGCAGCACTTTTGATGACTTTCAGGCTGGCGGACATAAAGGATATTCAATCTGGTAGAGGGTTTGGCGTTTACTATAGGCACAAAAAAAGCCAGCGCAAGCTGGCTTTTTTCTACCTGAGAACTAGGAGTAATCAGGCTTTACGGCGGCGGGCAGCGCCCAGACCGGCGAGACCAAGACCCAACAGGGCAAGTGTGCCTGGCTCGGGAACAGCTTCAGTTACTACAGAGAGAACTGACTTGCCTACGTAGAAATCACCGCTAAGAGACTTAACCGTAACGTCGAGGTAGCCATCAGCATTCAGTGCACCCAGAGCCTCTGCTTCGAGGTTGCTGCCGAAGTCAGCTGTGCCAAACTGGATGGTACCGGTGTCGAAATCGAAATCCTCGATCTGGAACAGGATGGTCTCGAACAGGGAGAACCAGCCATCACGATCGTCTGCGACATCGATTTCCAGGGTGCCACTTACTGCGCTGCCCAGCGCGAATCCGTCATCGTTGATATTGTGGGTATAGGAGTGGCTATCCCACATATTCAATTTCACCGACTGGTTAATGGTGTCAGTGATCATGCCTGCCTGCGCGCTTGCAAAAGTCATGAATACGCCTGCAGCGACTCCTCCAATTAATTTGTTCATAGCTTCACCTTCCTGTGTTTAGTGTCGTGTTGCAGTGATTAACAAAGCAATGGAAGGGCCAATATGGGTAAAGTCTTTTAAAACAATAGGTAAGGAACTTGAGAGTGCAGCGGCAACTGGTGAGGTGTAAAACGGGTCGACAGGCCAGAATTGGCTTCAGATGTCAGTCTCGGCCTCAAAAGCAGCAATGCGCTCCAAAGCCTCTTCACAGGTTGAGGTTTTGCACGCGGCCTGCAGCGAAATCAGTGCGAACCGCGTTCTTCCGCTGTAGATCGCTGGCAGTTGCAATAACTTGGCTTTAACGTAGCTGTCTGTGCGGAAGGCGCCAACAGCGTAAATATGAGAGACAACTACCCTCAGAGGTGTGCCGATGCGCCTCCATATTTCTTTGCCTAGGGCTGGTGTCGCCTCCCTGAACCACATGTCGCGATCCACAAGTGGCGGTAAGTAGGGGACGATCTTTTGCTCCGGAGATTGACGTTGGATCTGTGCCAGAGATACGTAAACCTCCGTGCCTTCCTCCATATAGAATTTTTGTTCAATCTGATCAGGCACCTGGAGCTGTAATGGAAGAGCCGGAGCACTAATTTCGCGGAAGTCAGCGCCTGTGATTGAGAGTGGAGGCTCCTCTATCTCCCTCGCCTGAACCATGAAAACCGCCCCTGTCCCAGCTGCCAGTGCTATAAAAATAAAACCAAAAGCGGGGTAGCTGATCCCGTGATTATTACCGATCTGTAAAGTTTTTCGGCGCCTGACCGGAGCCAGAACAAGCGCCGGCAGAAAAAAGGCAGCGAACACGATCCAGCCAAACATCTCGTGTTCACGAACCAGGGAGCTTTCCATATTTGTCCAGTCAGCTATTAGCACCAATGCAATGATACGGACCCAATTAATAACCAGAGCCAGGACAATTGAACAGGACATTATCATTGCCCAGCCTCGCCACCGATAGTCGTTCAGGATTGCCGTGAATGCTCCAAGCACCATTGCAATCGCGAGGAAGCCGATGCCAGAACAACCGTCTGCAATAACGAGTCTGCCGTAGGCGAGCGTAATGTTGCTACCTTCAATCAGTGCGGTTATTCCCATGGCGCTGACAGCGTTCCCGACGACGACGGTGGCCACGTCCACCAGTATCGGAATGAGGTCAGCCCATATAGGTAGGGATAGGCCGAGCAGGAGAATGTATGGAATGAGCTTCAGCGCGCCCCCGAGCCCTAGTAGAGTCCACGCGATTGCAAAAAGGCTGACTGGCAAGGTGAGATAGGCCAGCGTATCGATTCGAACCAGTTCAAGTGCTGCCCACGCGAAAGTGATAAGAATGAGCAGTATTCCTCCAACAAGACGACTACAGAACCTTTTTTCAGGCCAGCTGCTATCCAGAGGTGGGTGAACAATAAGGAGGGCCAGATAGGCAATAGCTGTGGGTAGGCCGTGTGACATGGTCTGCTCCCACTTAAGCCAGATTTCAGCGAGCCTGGACCATGAGGGATAGAAAATCACAACGGATGCGAGGGTGGCCAGGAGAAAGGGCCAAGCACGAGAAAGCCGGGGAAACAAAGTCATCCGTAACCTGAGAATCCTGTTATTGATTTACTCCGAAGAGTATCGCCTTATTCTTCTCTCGTCATCAGGTCTGGCCAGGAAAAACCCCACCGCATGGACGGTGGGGTTTCTGGATAGTGCGCGCGAGCCTTAGGCTTTGCGGCGCCGAACGACACCGAGGCCGAAAAGGCCGACGCCAAGAAGTGCAAGCGTTCCAGGTTCTGGAACCGCGACGATGTCCTCCACATAGACCAACATGTCGTTGTAGTCCATATCTGATCCGTCCTCGAAACCGAGGATATAGTCATCGCTCTCCCAGAGTACGCATTTCTCAGGAGTATCTTCACTGCAGCCGTAGGTTATTTCGCTGCCAAGATTGATCTGCTGCCCCTTTCCTTTAATGGCAACAAAACGCTCAACGCCGCCATTACGTTCGGCATCGGAATAGATTACCGGAGCGCCACCGCGACCCAGGTAGAAACCGAATTCCTCACTGGCGAAGCTACCCTTTTTCTGGTTGTTGACGTAAACGCTGTAGCTCCCACCGGAGATGTCGAAACTGACTTGGGCGCGGTTAGCGTTGTCAGTTACGGGCCCGTTGAAGCCGCCACTGGTTGTGAAGCTGCCTTCGTCTGCACCGTTAAACAACTCGACGTAGTCGTCGCCGTTGTAGATGCCGAAAGACTGCTTGGACAGCATAGACGTGATTTCAATCAGAAAGGTTGCTGTGCTGTTGCTTCCGTCTGGGGAAGAGGTAAAAAATGGTTCAGTGCTTACGTCGTTGTTTTTGGTATCGCCGAGCACATTAACGCTGCTTCCCGAGACAATAAGATTGTCGTTGATAATCTCACTGAGATTCGCCTCAGAACCGTTGTTAATGAATGCTGCTTGAGCAGACATGGCGCTCAGACACGCTACAGCTAAAGTCGTTCTGGCCAATTTCATTGTAATGATACTCCGTCAAGGTGTAGTGCGTTCCGTGCAACCCGGCCATCTCAGAGAGATCCGTGGCTTTCCGTCCCCCTCTCGCGAGAGGTTTGGCGTCGGGGGAACTATCCCCACCCTTCCTGGTAAGCGAAATCCGCGCCACAAAATAAAAACATCGAAAAAACAGTTGGATGGAAGACCTATTAATAGGATTGTGTAAAGCTGCTTTGCATGAGATGTAAAAAAACCAGACACGCTTTCGAGTCTGGCTTTAATCGGTAACACTAGACAGCTAGGGCTACAACGCGCTGCGGACCTTGTCGAGGTGCTTTTTGAATTCTTCGTTATCTGGGGCCATTGCGAGCGCTCGTTGCAGTTGATCCATTGCTGCACGGTGTTGACCATCGAGGTGAAGAATCCAGCCATAGGTATCGAGAATCGCCGGGTTCTCAGGCTCAATCTCAGCAGCGCGAGCCGCGAATTCAAGTGCCCGAGGAGTGTCTGTATCCCTCAATGCCCAGGCAAGATTGTTCAAAGCCGTTGTATGGAGGGGATCCTGCTGTAAAACCTTTTGATAGTGATTTGCGGCCGCCATGATGTTTCCTTCGGTCATCAATTGATTTCCGCGGGAAAGGTTGGCCGGAACGCTATCAGGGACGAGATCAACCCATTCTGCTGTAAGTTCGTTGGTCTTCTCTTTCGCAACCTGATTGGACAGCTGAACGAGTGAGGGAAGGACGGAAGGATCACCGTTCTCACTCCAAAATTTATACAGGGTCTGAAAAGCTTCTTCAGCGTGATTATCCGCCTGCAGGATAGCAGCCCGTGCAATGGTCACCCCGGCCGTTGCTCCGAAAACCTGCTCGACTTCCAATACTGCAGCCTGAGCTGCGTCGATATCACCCTGTTGGGTGCGGATTCGTGCTGGTACCAGAGCAAACGCCTGATTTTCGGGGTTCAGTGCAAAAGCCTGCTGAGCCTTGTTGACTGCTGCATCCCATTGTTCTGAGAGTGTTAGTTGTTGTGCTTCCGCAGCAAGCAGGTTGGCTTCAGCGGTCTTGAGAGACGCTGACTCTATTCCCTTGCCGGCTTCTGCTAGCCGGGAACGGGCTGTCTCCAGTTCCTCTTCGGATACCAGCCAAAGTATCTCTGTTGCGGCAAGCGCATCGGCCAATTCGGGTTCAGCCTGACTGACCGACTTGGTCCAGTCTAAAACGGCGGACTCGCTCTGATTATTGGCGGCATGGAGCCGGGCTGCCCTGAACAACAGCGGTAGTTTTGGCTCGGTTTGTTTGGCGGCCGCGACAAAGCTGCTGACGGCTTTCGCTGGTTGACCCGTCTCTTGGTATAGCTGGGCCAACGTAATGTTTACTTCAATGCTTCCAGGGTTGGTGTCACGAAGGCCTTCCAACTTATTGATTGCGTATTCGGTATCGCCAGTGCCGGCTGAGGAGATCGCAGCAAGAAGCTGTGCAGAGCGGTCCTGCGGATAGCCGTTCTCAAGGGATTGTTGCAACTCTCTAAGTTCCCCGGTTTGGCCCTCGCGGATTAGTAAACGCACGTAGGCCGCTGTGGTGGGCCAGTCG
>NZGD01000110.1 GCA_002690925.1 Rhodopirellula sp. | reverse complement strand
TAGGTCACTCCTTGCTGGCTGTTCGAGCGCTGTTCGTGAATGCGACGGAGCTCGGCGGCGCGATCGATACCGGCCTGTTGCGGGGCCTTCCGGCGCTCTGACCTCCGCTGCATGGCCACCTGGGACCACTTGTCGCGAAGCTTGTCGGGGCATTGAACGTGTGAGGCCCAGAATTTCTCGTGACGGATGGCCCAGTCCCACAAAATCTGAATGTGGCGGTGCTCGCGGCCATCCTGCTCTCGCATCAGCCGAACGGTGTTTGCCCAGCGGGAGAATTTCGGTTCTCGCGGCTTGTCCTCGCCCAGCTGATCGACCAGCCGGTCCCACATCCACACCGCAAGGTCGAGGTCTTCCTGTGTTCCCCAGAACCGGCCGTTCTCGATGGCGGCATCAGGCCTTGAGGGCTGGCTCTGCTCGGTGGGTTGCTCGGGCTGGTCCTGGCCTGGGTGGTTGTCCGGCCGGTCAGGCCCGGACGTCTTTCCTGCCGTAGTCTCTGAGGTAGTCTCTGAAGTAATCTCTGTAATAGATTGGCTGTTTCCGCCTTCACAGTCTGGCGGGTTCGTGCATTCTTGAATGGCGCTTTCCGCCATACTGGTTGCACCATCTGTACATTCTTGATTGGCGGAATCCGCCATTCTGGAGGACAGGGCTTTCAGGGCGGTTTCCAGGGCATCAACGTTCACCCGGAAGTACAGCTTTGCTGGAACGCCTTTCCGGATCTCTTCCAGGAAGCCGGCCTTTTCCAGGCGCTTGCGAGCGGTCTCCTGCTCCCGGCGTGTCATGCCGGTTTCGGCCTCCCAGTCGGACTGAGATTTATAGAACCAGCCGTCTTTGTTGGAGGTCCGGCCATGCCAGTAGATGCACTGGGAGAGCATCAGAGCGCCAGTGATGCCCACGCCCAGGTCGACGAACGCTCTCTGGAAGGCGATCGGCCTGTCGAATAGTTCAATACCGCTCACGCCACATTCTCCTGGTCATCGAACAGGACGTGGCTGTAATGGCCATCCCAGTCCTTTCGCATTTCAAGCCGGCCCTGCTCATATTGGGCATAGAGCCACTTGGCGCCCTTCTGGGTGAGCACCACCTTTTCACAGGGCCGATCGTCTCGGTTCAGATAACGACGTTCGGTGAACAGCTTGTCCCGATAGGCGGCAGCGCTCCGGTAACCGTGTGGAGTCCGTAGCAGCCGCTTCCGCTCCACCAGAACAGGCTGCACACGGTTCAGGTTCACGCCATTGAGCATCCGGCAGAATTCCACTGGTGTGAGTCCGGACTTGAGGTTCTCGGCCAGGTCGTTGCATACAGCGTTCAGGCGGTTGGTTTCGCCCTTGTAGTGATCAACCTGGGAACTGAGGTCCTCTAGGGCGATCCGCGCTTCTTTGGTCAGGTTGCGGGCCCAGGAGGGAAGGGAAGCCTGCTCTTCCAGGTACTGCCAGCGGTCTACCACTGCAGCAGTGAACTCCGGAGAGAGCCGGGCAACCAGAACGAGAGAGTCCCGCTTGTTGAAGCGATACTCCTGATAGATGTTGCCGCGGTGCTCGTAGTCTGACCCCTCCAATGGAGAGGTTAAAATGTGATCAGCCGCCAACCGTTCAGCCGACCGCTTTACATTGTCATGACGGCTTCCGGTGAGCTCCGCGATCTCGCGACTGCTCATGGTTGGCATGTTGTTGCCACTCAATATCAGATCAGCCATAATCATTACCTCTTCAAGATTACCCGCCGAGGCTTTGCCGAGCCGTTTGAGGCGGGTGTTTTTTTTCAGGCCTCTGGCCCTTTCCCCGTAATCACCACTCGAATCTCTCCGTCCGGCCTGACGATCTCGTCACGCTTCAGGAATGGATGCGTCCGGAAGTGGCAGTCATCGATCTTCAGTGCGTCCGCCAGCCCATCGCGGCCTGACTTGAACGCGGCAATGATGTTGTCGTCGTCCCGGGCCCGCCGGTTAGGCGGATGGAAGTCCAGGAACACATGAATCTCTCCGCCAGCCTCGACCAGCTCCCGAAGGGGCGCCAGATCCCACTTACCCGCCTGGATGGCCTCCAGCGAAATCATTTTGCAGGTGTACCGATAGACTTCTGCAGCCCGGGCTTTCTTCGCCCAATGCCCTCTGGAGTTCGGGCTCAGGGCCTTGTGCGGCCAGGGAAGTTTGATTTCGAGTTTCTCTGGCATTGCCTGCTCCGTCTGCGTAATTCAAAAACTGTTTTAACGTGACATGTCACGTTTTCTCGTAGTGACTCCGGGCACTCCGCCAGCCTGGCCTTTCTCTCTTCCCGATCGGATCCGGCGGCCACATAGGAATTCCATTCACCGAGAGAGTCCAAAGCCTTCCTTTCCCTCATAACTAATACACAAGTGGGTATGCGTTAATTTCTAAAAATTGGCGGGTTATCCGGTACCACCGCGCTGGCATTTTTGATCCGGTGCCACCCGGGACCCCCTACCGGTGGGAGCCACAAGTTCGCAATGTCATTGCGGTTGATGCGTCGGCCGGGAAACTCCCAACCCCTTACGCATCCGAGGAGGGCTCTACCTGACGCGGCAGACTGGGGACCTGCCAGGTCATCCTTGGTCGAGGGAGCAGAGCCCTCCCGGATACGGCCTGTCTTTCCAGGCTGTCAGCGCGATCAACTGGGGCGGTGGTGGGTTACCTTTGCCTCGCGCTGCTGGCGTTCTATCGCCGGGACCCTGTCCCCGGCTGCAATGTCGGCACCTCGGCTTACGCCTGGCCAGCTTGTTTTACCGGCTGCTTCTGATAGCGCTGCAGCTCGCGCCAAAAAATGAGCCCAGCCCTGTTCCTTCTGCTAAGCTCTTGTGTGCAATGACATTCCATCTTCAAGGAGAAAAAAATGGCCAATGAAAACGATTCTCCAGAGCGTATTGCAGCGGACATTCTCATCGCCGTTATGGAGAATGGCTCGAGTGCAACTCGGAACAACCTCTGTAAACCAGAGCCTGCTGCAGAGGCGTACCAGACAATTTTCAATACCGTTTTGAATGCTCGAGCAAAGGCAATTGGCGACGCCTGACATGCGCAGCTCCTGGCTAGTTGTCTGCGGCTTGGCCAGGAGCTCTCCGGCGTTTTCATAACCCCGTTCCTTCCCGTACCCAGTCGCTCGCCCTTTCATACCTGTATGCATAAACACCCCGTCTTTTCTGGGTACCTCGCATCTAAACAAATGGTGTAATGAAAGCATCAGGCCGCCTCCCCGGGTTTATCAGGAGGGGGCAGGCCGTCAGTGGGGTTTGGGTAGATGTCCGGTCGGGCCTCATGCGGGGTGACTCTCCATCCAGTTGCAGCACAGATGGAAATGACATTCGAAGGGGCAATCCGCCGGATACCATTCCGGTAGTGCTTAACCGCAGGAACTGAAACGCCGAGGGTCTTCGCCGCGACTTCCAGCCCTACTTGCTGGATATAGGTCTGTATGTTCATGAGGGATACGATATGTATACATCTGTATCGAGTCAAGCGGATTTGGATACAAAAAGTGTCGTTGCCAGAATGGATACATTGCGTACCATTCAATTTATGGAAACTTGGCAGGACCGCGTGCGGTCGGTGATGAAAGAGCAGGGCGTTACTCAAGATGCCCTTACTTACGTGCTTGGCGTATCAACGCGAGGTGCGGTTGGTCACTATTTGAGCGGAAGACGTGAACCTTCAGCCGCTCAACTTCAATCCTTGGCAAAATTCTTGAAAGTGAATCTCAACTGGCTCCTAACAGGCGAAGGCTCCCGGAACTTCAACGTATTTGAAGAGGTTGCGAGGATGGTTGCAGCAAGGAACCGAAGGCCGGGTGAGGAGCATCTCAGTGATCAAGAAGTTTATGAGCGTGTAGAAGCTGAGCTGGAACGAATACAAGGTGATCAGGACCATGCGCTCGCCCTTCAGAATGGCCAGTATGACCAATATTTTGATCTATCACCTGAAGGCCATAGATCGTCCCAAGAGCATGCGAAGAAAAGTGAGGATGAACTTGAGTTCTTCGGGCACATGGATGCCTGGGACAGCAACACGCCATTGGATGAGGATGAAGTTGAATTGCCTCTGTTCAGGGAAGTCGAGCTGGCCGCCGGCGCGGGCCAGACTCAGGTAATCGAGAACCACGGCGCCAAACTCCGCTTTGCAAAATCTACGTTATCCAGGGCAGGGGTGGTCGAAGAGAATGCAGCCTGTGCCTTTGTTCGCGGTAACAGCATGGAACCTGTTATGCCAGACGGCACCTGTGTTGGCGTGAACACCGGTGACACCGCTGTCCGGGATGGCGAGATCTACGCGATCGACCACGATGGCATGCTCAGGGTGAAGTACCTGCACCGTCGACCAGGTGGCGGAATTAAGATTGTGAGCCAGAATGCGTCAGAACATGCGACGGAAGAATATTCCGCTCAGGACGTAATCGATAACAACATTCGGATTATCGGTCGCGTGTTTTGGTGGTCCGTTTTACGCTAACTTTTCTATAAACCCAGCGAAGTAAGGGTCTTGAAATGGATTTCAGTATCCACCAGCAGCTCTACTATAGTAATAAAAACAAAGCTTCGATTAAGGAAATAGCTGAAGGGCTTGTAGCGTTAGATAGCCTTATCAGGCAAACTTCGCCCGTCCTTGAAGCCCTTTTTCCGGATTACAAAGTTGAGTCAATCGACGTATACCTTGATGAGTTTCGCTCTGGAAGCATCTGGGAAGATTTAGTAGTTAAGTTCGTTTTCGGTAGCCAAGAGAATTTTGATGATGTTATCGGCAGGGCGAGAAAGAAGCTCGGCATGGAGGCTCTCATGAACAACCCTCAGCTGTTTTCTGCGATTGTAGCTGTGATGATCCTGACAGGCGGAGCTTACTACGTTGGGAAGGACCAAAATGCTACTCCCGAAAAGAAGGCTACTATTGAGGCGAACAACAACACAATCATCCAGATCGGTGGAGGAATGGTGGATCTGGAAGGGGAAGAGTTTCGCGCTCTGATCGAGAACGCTGTGGAAGATAAGGACAAGCTTGCTAAAGACGCCGTCAGAATCGTAAAACCAGCCAAGCGAGATTCCCAAGCTTCAATCGAGTTTTCCGGCCATCCCGGACTCAAGATAAGTAGTGATACCGTCAAAGCAATGCCAGATCACGTGCAAGAGCCCGACAAAGAAGAGCAGGTTGAG
Organism: Rhodopirellula sp.; assembly: GCA_002690925.1. Classification (GTDB taxonomy): domain Bacteria; phylum Planctomycetota; class Planctomycetia; order Pirellulales; family Pirellulaceae; genus Rubripirellula. Next base: position 15,480 of record NZGD01000110.1, on the reverse strand, counting down.
GACTACGAAGAACTGCTTCTCGAGCTTCGCGCAATAGACTTGGACAGCACCAAAAGAGGGTGGGGCGTTGTGGCTCCAGACTTGAGTACCCGTCGCGTAAAACTGCAGCTGGATCCAACGGTTAATCCTGAAGATTTGTTTGATAAGCGCCAAGTCCGGGGCAACGTGACGGTGATTTTTGGGTTGGACAAGGCGGGTAAAAAATTCCCCCGATTGATTTTTCTTCGAGAGATTGTTGAGGAAGATTCGTAGCCCGCTTGATTCGAGGGCTTTTGCTATTCGCAATAAGCCGCCAGCTGAGCTTCCAACGGTTGAACTCTGCTTGTGACGGCGCAAGCCCGTATACATCAACGATCCTGGCAGACCTACTCTAGTAATCGCACCGACCAGCCTGGCGGAATCAAGATCGTGGGCTTGAGTGCCAGAGAGCGCGCCACTGAGAAGCATACAGTGCAGATCAAGTAGCCGAGAACAACATCAGGACCATCGGCCACGTGTTTTGGTGGTCTGTGCTACGCTTATCCGAGGGATGCGTGTGAGGTGAATTCCAGTATTCACGAGTGTCATCTGACAAAGTCTGCGCCAACGTATACAATGCGTCTCGAAATTTAATTCAAAGGGGCGGAAATGGAAAACGTCCAGTTCGACAGGAAAAATGCAAGCCATTCGCTTGCCGAAGTCGCTTTGGTCATTGCTTTCCAGTCCCCGGTTTCAGGGGAAAGGCTGGAAAAACTCAAGTCTCTGCCAGCTGCTTTTAAAGACCGGTTTCCAGCAGCGTCCGAGAATAAAGAGGTGAGTCTCTCTGTTACTGATAATCAGTCGTCGACTGTTGCTTCTTTTAATGGCTGGACGCTCGAGAAGAAAGATTTTGAGACGGACCTTATCGAGTGGCAGCTCGCGGTCGAGAAAAACCGAATCGTAATTAAGGGCTTCGAATATGAAACATGGGGACCCTTTAAGAGCGAAATCCTTTTCCTTTTTCAGAAGCTCAGTGCCGAGCTTGATCTCACCGGCTTTCCTGTAAAAGAGATAATCGTTCAGTTCGTCGACCGATTCCATTGGATGGTTAGGCCCGAAGAATACCGCCTTGAAAAATTCTTCAATGTGGAGAGTCAATTCTTGCCAATAGCAGCGAAGCGCGGGGGGCCGCTATGGCATGTGTTTCAGGGGTGGTTTGAGGTATCTGATGGGGTTCAGGTAATAATGAATTTGAACGCCTCGACTCAAACGCCGGCCCAGAGGCCTCATCGGACTGAGATTTTGCACTCATTGAGAGCAGTAGGGTCAGAGCAGAAAGAAGGTTTTGAGAGCGCTGATGAAGCTCTGCTTGATAAGGTTTTAGAGAAAGCTCACATTGAAAATAAAAAAACGCTAAAAGACTTGCTGTCTGATGAAGCGGTCGAATCGATAGGGCTTTAAATATGCAAACGTATGCTGAATTTGAAGCAGCTGATATGTTCCTGGCGGGCATGGCCCGTACTGATAAGGTCGAGACCAACGATCAACACCTGATCGTTCATGCGGAGCATTTCGAAGAGGCGGTTGAGATACTTGGCGGCCAGCCAGGCCTCAGTACACTAATGATAAATTCTCCTGCGTGGGATCAGATGGAAGCTTACCTAGGTAATGTTTCCTCGTTCACTACAATTAAGAAGTTCCGTGATCATGATCTACGCCTGACTCAGAGAGTAGAGGAGGCGGTAGAAAACTTGGCGACGGTTTGCCAGATTCCTCAAGCTGGGTACGTGAAACGCTTCCTCTTTCGTAATGCCGATCTGTGTGAGCTGGCATGGGATGCCGCATACTACGCGAGCACTCTGGATGAGGTTAAAAAACTCCGCTTAGAAGTCTCGAAGGATGCCGATTCAGAAGTTGAGAGGTTATGCCTGAACTGCTTCCTGGATTCCGATGACATGGATCTTTGGGATCAGGTTGAAGATCAGATATTACAGTCGGCTTTTGCAAAATGGGCGATTAAGAATAGAACTAGGATGTTTGTTTCTCTCTCTCATGTCGACGAACTTTGAAGGCAAGCAATTCATAGATGCCGCAAACGAAATATTGAAAATCGATAATCTGACAGAAGAGTTGGTCAGAACGTCGGTTGGCCGCTTCTATTACGGCGCTTTTCTTGAGGCGAGGGATTCGGCCGGAATAACCAATACCGGTGGTAGCGTCCATGAAGAGGTGATCAAACACTACTCTCGAAAAGATCAGTCTATCTCAAACCGTCTGGCTGACTTGAAGAAGCAGAGGGGCATGGCAGATTACGACCTCTCTGTCGCAGTGAAAGAAAGAGACGCGCAGAAAGCTAGAAGGCTGGCAAACAGGATTCTGAAAAGCTTAGGCATAGGCCAATAGGAATTGAGCAGGGCATTTAGCAACTAATCGCGCTTGTCTCCGGAGCACTCGACGTTCAAAAAATGTGCATGAGTTTTCGCCTCTTCTTTTGAAGTGATCAACCCATAACTTCTGACAATTCTCATAAACCTGCTTAGGTATTGGCACTTGCCAGCTGGCGGAAGCCAGTTCTCCGGTCCTTGAGCGCCTTGATCAACTATAACAATATAAAATATCCCAAATGATCGTATGAGTGAGTGAATAAGCGTTTTTAGGTTTAGTAAACATACTAATCTAAAATCCTAAAAGTTAGCTGAAAGAAACCATGGCGTGACTTCTGTTCATGTAGTAGCACGCAAAAAAATCACCCCACTTTTGCGTCCACTCGGTTTTCAAAGCGGACCTTTCTGGACGTTCAGTTAAGCTCAAGCTCTTTTAAACAAATGCGAACATTAATGCCTCTCACCCTGCTGACAGTTTTCAGTACCCGTCCGGTAATTCCATCTTGAGTCCGGCTCTTCGATATTCCTGCGTCATATGCAGCTGTTAAGTGCAAGCTTTCCTGTTGCCCTCAGTCTTTGTTTTGTCGAGTATTTTCATGAAGCGTCATTTCGATACGGAGGAAGGCATGGCACACGAAATCCAGATCACCAAAACAGGAAGCCCTGATGTAATGCAGCTTCGGGAGGTTAGTCGCTCGAAACTTGCTCCGGGAGACGCCTGGATCGCACAAGAATCAATTGGCGTTAACTACCTTGATGTGATGCAACGTAGTGGCGCTGTTCCAATTCCCATACCCGGAGGAATAGGGCTTGAAGCTGCGGGACGTGTTCTGGAAGTCGGTCCGGATGTTACCAACGTCAAAGTAGGGGATCGAGTAGCCTATGCCCTTGGTCCACTGGGGGCTTACGCGAGTGAACGTGCTTACCCAGCTAATCGATTGATTGCGCTTCCCGAGTCTCTATCCTTTGATGATGCGGCAGCTATCACTTTCAAAGGGCTCACCGCCCAATATCTTCTGAAAACCACCTATCCAGTTGGACCTGAAAAGGTTTTGCTTGTCTATGGTGCTGCCGGTGGGCTCTGCCAATTCATGATTCCCTGGGCGAAGTATCTCAATGCCTATGTGATCGGAGTCGTTTCCAAGGAATCAAGCGTAGAAACCGCTCGCCAGCGAGGCTGTGACAAGGTTCTTGTTTGGGGGAAATGCGATTTACCGTCAGAAGTCAAAGCTCTGACAGGGGGAAAAATGGCCGACGTCGTTTACGACGGCATAGGCAAAGATACATTCGATGCGTCACTATCCTGCTTGCGCGTCCGGGGCACTATGGTCTCCATCGGAGCTTCAAGCGGTGCACCACACCCGGTCGAAGTCGGCACGTTAAACAGCCGCGGCTCCCTGTTCCTGACTCGTCCCTCAATCGCTGCACATGCAACGGATATCAACGAATACCAGGCGCGAGCGGCGGAGGTCTATGCCGCTGTCGAGGCAGGCATCATAGCTGCGGATATCTGGAAAACGTATCCACTAACGCAGGTGTCTGATGCGCACCAGGCGTTAGAAAGCCGGAAAGCCATGGGCCCAATCGTAGTAAAGCCTGACTAGTGGAAGCCATTATAGCCATAGTGCTCGAAGCGGGCCGGAGTGCCGTCGATGTTGCACTCTATACACTGCTGCCCATCATGGTAGTGACGATGGTCCTGCTTCGACTTTTTGAAGCCAGCGGTGCGCTAGAAAAGTGTCTGACCTGGATGGCTCCCATTGCCCGTCCCTTTGGCCTGGACGGTTTAGGTATGCTGGCGATGCTCCAGATAAGCTTTGTAAGCTTCGTGGCACCGCTGCCAACTCTGATTCTGATGGAAAAAAGAGGCGCTTCCAATCGACATCTTGCTGCGGCACTCGCGGGCATACTTGCCATGGCCCCTGCCAATGCACTTTTTCCGCTCGCAGTGATGGGATTGAATGCGGGTGAGGCGCTAATGATTTCTCTAATCGGCGGATTAACGGCAGCCGCCACGACCTACTGGCTCTGGGGAAGAATGCTCTCCAGGGAACCCCATGATGCTGAGGATTCTGAACAGAAAACTGCGGAAAAATTTTCAATCCTCAAAATCATTAACGGCAGTGGCGGAGAGGCAATTCAGATTGTCATTAATATAATCCCCATGCTGTTACTGTCTCTCGTCGTAGTGACAGCGTTGAGGCATACGGGAGCCATCGTTAGCCTACAGGCATTGATGGCTCCAGTTATGAGCCTAGTGGGTGCGGAGCCTGAACTCCTATTACCCTTCTTGACTAAATATCTGGCGGGCAGTACAGCGTTAGTGGGTGTCATGCATGATCTGGAGGCTCAGGGGCAGCTCAGCTTGTCTTTGGTGAGCTTGACCAGTGCGGGATTTTTGCTGCATCCACTTGATCTACCGGGAGTAGCAATACTGCTATCCGCTGGTAAGCGTTTGGGCAAAACCGCTCTCCCTGCAATTTCAGGAGCCTTGATCGGCATCACGCTTCGCACTTTCCTTGGCACAATAGTTGGTTAAAACGACAGAAACACCTGGCGAAGTTAGCATGAGATCCAGGGCGGTCCGTTTTGAAAGCGACCGACGATCCATTCAATAAATGCTTCTGTTCGAGCGGGCGCAAAATTTGACGAGGGGCGTACTAGGTATATTCCTCCGCTGGCGTCAAAAGACCAGTTGGGCAACACAGGCACAAGAGAACCTTGGGCAAAGTCCTTTGCCATTAGCCAATCGCCTGCGCCTAAAATGCCAACGCCCTGTCGTGCGGCCTCCAGTAGCGCGAGACTATCGTTAGAAAGTAAAGAACTCCTCGTTATAATCGACTCCACACGATCTCCATTTGAGAGCTGCCATTCTGGGAACGTTGCCAAGGCGGGGAACCCCAGACAGTTGTGATGGATGAGGTCTTCGGGTTCGCTAGGCAGGCCATGTTTAGCCACATACTCCGGCGACGCACCAAGCACCCGTTTTTGATGCCAAAGCTTGCGAGCCTTCAATCGGCTATCCTGAAGTACACCAATTCTAATGGCAGCATCGAACCCTTCTCCGACCAGATCCACGTACTGCTCGCTGTATAAGACTTCAACTTTCAGGGCAGGGTACATCTTCAGAAATTCGGGCAGAATAGGTGCAAGCCATAAGCGCCCCATAGTGGCTGGAAATGCCAATCGCAACTTGCCCCGAAGATCCTCTGCGCTATCGCTTGCCTCCAGCTCTGCATTATGAAGAGAGTCGACCGCTGATTCCGTTTTGTCGGCCAGTCGTCGCCCTGCATCGGTCAGTCGAATTTGACGCGTTGTTCTTTCTACCAGCCGCACCCCAAGCCTTGCTTCAAGGGAAGCAATACGTTTGGAGATGATAGTGGCATGACGATGTAAACGACGCCCCGCCTGCACGAAAGACCCCTCGTGTGCGACGGCAAGCAGGGCTGTAAGCTCATCAATCTGTCGACTGTCCACTATATAAACTCTTTGTAGGGCTAATCGGTTATGGCTTAATGTGCCACATCAATCACAACCTTGCCGACATGACTCCCGCTGGCAAGACGCTGGTAAGCCTCACGGTATTGCGCAAACGGGTAAACCCGCTCAATGACCGGTTTCATTTCATTCTGGCCCATCGCAGCGAGCAGCGCTTCGAAATTCAGCCGAGGGCCAATGGCCGTGCCGGCAACCCGGAGAGAGCGTGACAGTATGTCGATGGGTGGCAAGCCACCACCGACACCGCTGGTGAATCCGACCTCCGCAATCTCTCCTCCAATTCGGCATGATGCCGCAGATTTGACGATGGTTTTCTCACCCGCAATATCGACGACTTTGTCCACACCCTTACCATTGGTCAGTTCGAGAATCTCGCGATCCCAATCCGGGAAGTTGCTGTAGTTGACAACCGACTCTGCACCCAATGTTTTCAGTGTCTCGGCCTTTTCATCGGTAGAAGTGATTGCCAGAACGCGAGCACCGAACATTCGCGCCACTTGGAGCGAAAATAACGCGACACCGCCAGTGCCCTGTACCAGAACGGTTTGACCCGGCTGAAGAGGGGAGGACAAATTGAGGCCTGTCCAGGCCGTAACGGCTGCGCAGGGCAACGATGCTGCCTCAATGTACGATAGGTCATCCGGCAAATGCACAATGGCGTTTTCATGCATGAGAATATACTCTGACAACCACTCATCTGCCGATATCCCCAAACTGTTCAAATGATATTCCGCTTGCATGGGGCCACCGACCCAGTGTGGGTTGCAACTTGCGGATACCCGATCACCGACTTTAGCTCTGGTGACACTATCTCCAACCGCTACGACTTCACCCGCCCCATCGGACAGAGGGATTCCGTTTTTCTTGGTTGGACCACCATATTGTCCATTCAATATCACCTGATCACGAAAGTTCAGTGAGGCAGCATGAACTCGAACCAGCACCTCATGGGCGCCCGCTGGCTAAACCGGGGCAAGTTCTACTGGGGCGAATCCTGGCGCGGTGACCAACTGCGCCTGACTGAGGAACAGCTATCCGCTCTGGTTCAGGGCCTGCCCTGGCAACGCCTTGGCGCTGAAGGCGTGATCGCCATCCTGTAACCACAAGTGCCGTAGTATCGCTATAGCCAAAACTGCGAATCGCTTGCAGCACAAGGGCTTGGCATACTAACGGGCATGACTGAACGCTCCGATCTCGACCAACTCTCTGCCGATCAGCTCCGTGCTCTCGCCACGGAACTGTTCGATCATGTCGAGACCAAGGACCGGGCGCTGGTACGCAGCAATGTCATCATCGAGAAGCTGACTCACGAAGTAGCGATCCTCAAACGTCACAAGTACGCCCGTCGCAGTGAGCAACTCGATGCCGTCTAAGGGAAACGATTGGACGAGCTGATCGACAGCGACTTGGCAGCGATCGAGGCCGAGTTGGATCAGGCGATGACCGAGGAGCAGAAAGCGGCCCGGCCTAAGCAAAAGCCCAAGCGCACAGCTCTACCACCAGAACTGCCCCGCACCTTGGTTCACCACGAGCCGGAAAACACCCATTGCCAGTGTGGCTGCCAGCTCAAGCGCGTTGGCGAGGACATCAGCGAAAAACTGGACTACGTACCGGGCGAATTCACGGTGGAGCGCCACATCCGGGGCAAGTGGGCCTGCGACAAGTGCGAGACCCTGATCCAGTCACCGGTACCAGTGCAGGTCATCGACAAGGGTGTCCCCACCGCCGGTCTGCTGGCTCAGGTGCTGGTGGCCAAATACGCTGATCATCTGCCGCTGTACCGTCAGAAACGCATCTTCGGACGCGCAGGTCTGGAAATCCCGCGCTCCACTCTGGCCGAATGGGTGGGTACCTGCGGCGTGCAGTTGCAACCTCTGGCGGATGCGTTGAGAAACGCCTTGCTGGAACACGGCGTTCTGCACGCCGATGAAACCCCGGTCAGCATGCTGGCTCCGGGCAAGAAGAAAACCCACAAATCCTACGTCTGGGCCTACTGCACCACGCCGTTCTCGGACCTCAAAGCCACCGTTTACGACTTCGCCCCCAGCCGGGCGGGCGAACACGCTCGCACCTTTCTGGGTGACTGGCAGGACAAGCTGGTCTGTGATGATTACATCGGCTCCGCCACGCTGGCCGATGCCATCCTGGACCGGCTCCTGCACGGCGCTCACCGGCTCACTCTGAAGGGGGAATCACTGCGAAAAGCGAAAGCACAAAACACGGAATCGGTTGACCCATCGTGACCGCTCAGAGTACAAAACCGACTCCAGCGTGATGGCCGTGTGCAAATCGGTCACGATCACCGGAATGACCGGTCACGTTCGCCGGAATACGCAGATGCTAGCGCATCTGCCAGAAAGTGCCGGATGGCTCGGGCACGGCCAGAGCAATGGATTACAGTCTCAAACGCTGGACCGCGCTGACGCGCTATCTGGGGGGATGGCGCGGTGCCCATCGATAACAACTGGGTGGAAAACCAAATCCGGCCGTGGGCCTTGGGCCGTGCTTATGCGCAGCCCTCGATTATGTGCAGTTGCGCCGCCGGTCGTGTAGGCCAGCGGGCGCTGAGTTCAAGATTTACAATGGTCAAGGAGTGCTGGGCCCCTGATTTAACTTCACATAATCACAAACCATCCAGAAACGCGAGCAATCCCGTGGAGGGCTTGAAGCGAGCTGTCGCCACCGTTGGTGGTTGCAGTGCAGCCAGAGCATGCTCTTTCATCTTCAGGTCTGCTTTTAGATATTGGTGGGTGGTCACCACACTTTCGTGTCCCAGCCACAGTGCGATAACGGTAATGTCTACACCAGCCTGAAGCAGGTGCATGGCGGTAGTATGCCGAATGGAGTGAGGTGAGACACACTTGCCGTTAAGGGAGTGGCAACCCTGGGCCGCGGCATGTTTGGCCTCGCGCAGGCGGGAAGCAACACCAGAGCGTGTCATAGGCTGGTTGTAGCGGTTCGGGAAGAGCGGTTGTTGAGGCTCTGGCCCGATCCGGGGTAACCAGTCACGCAGAAGTCTGGACGTGCGTTTCCATAATGGCACCACTCGCTCCTTGCGTCCCTTGCCGTGTAAGTGCAGGGCCCGGCCGTGCTCGCGCTCCAGATCCATGCGGCGTACAGCGATGATTTCTGAAACACGCGCACCCGTATTGTAGAGCGTGGTCAATAGTATACGATCGCGTTGCCCGCTCCAGGTATGGCTGTCCGGTGCCTGCAAGATTGCCTCCATCTCGACACGGGACAGGAATCCCACCAATGGCCGGTCAAAGCGCTTCATAGGGATGGCCAGTACCTGTTGAATTACGGGCAGTGCCGTAGGCTCTTCGACCGCCGCATAATGCAGGAAGGCACGGATTGCAGCGAGCCGAGCATTGCGGCTACGCACAGTATTGTGCCGTTGAGTTTCCAGATCATCGAGAAACGCCAAAACCAGTGGAGCCTTTAGGTCGGAGAGCGACAGTTGAGAAACAGGTTTGCCGGCATGAGCCTCAGCGAAGCGCAACAATAATCGGAAGGCATCGCGGTAACTGCTGACGGTGCGGGAGCTGGCGTGGCGCTGTTGCATCAGGCGCTGACAAAAGAACGCCTGGAGCAATCGAGCAAGGTCCGTGTTGGTTGTTGAAGAAGTCATGACGTCACCTCCTCGTCACTGGATGTCGCCATGCACTCAAAGCGTTCGGCGGCGATAGCCATCAATGCCGGGATGGCGGTCAAATACCAATAGGTGTCTGTCACCTTGACGTGGCCAAGATAGGTCGTCAGCAGTGGCATGGCCCAATGAACATCAATGCCCTCCTGATACCATCTGAGCAGTCGGTTGCAGGCAAAGGTGTGGCGCAGGTCATAAAGCCGCGGTCGCGGCTGCAATTCTCGATCCCAACCAAGCTGCGCGCGGATACGCTGAAAAGCATGTAAAACATGTGTGTAGCACAGGGCCCGCCCATCATCGCGCAGGAAGAAATCTGGGGCTCGCGGTGGCGGTAGAAGTTGGTCGCGCAGACTGGCATACGCGGTCATCGCCTGGATGACCGTGGGGTGCAAGGGCACGTAGCGAGACTTGCGGAACTTGGTGTGGCGCACAGTCAGCAGCCCCTGACTTAGGTCGACATCTCCCTGCTGTAGATGTAGCGCTTCGGATACCCGGAGGCCCGTGGCTGCCAAAAGGCCCAGCAGGCACTCCATGGAGGCTGGGCGCATTATCCCGAGTCGGTTTTTATCCGGAGTGAACTCTGACACTCCCAGTGCTCACGCGACATCGAAGCTGCATTCTTACTGGATAAAACGACCGCCCGCTACAGCGAAGCCAGGAAGGCAAGCAGGTCGGGGCTGGGCTGCCACGGTTTTGCGTTCACCGGTGTGATACCAGCGCGTTCCCAAAAGGCTTCAAGTGCTGCTCGCTTCATTTGTAAATTGGTTGTGAGATAGCGACTGGTGGTCGCGACACTGGCATGACCGAGATAGTCGCGGATAACGGTAATGTCCACACCCGATTGTAGTAGCGCGACCGCACAGCTGTGCCGAAGCACATGAGGTGTGATTTTTCGGCGCTTTAAGGTCGGGGTTGTCGGGATCGCGGCAGCCACATACTTGCGAAGCAGATAGGCTACACCGTCACGCGTCAGCGGTTCGCCCTGTCGATTCACAAAGACAAAACTTCCAGGTATGTTGTTGCGTACGGCGGGTAAGCACTGAAGTGCCTGAGTGGTCTCGCGCCACAGCGGGCAAAGCCGATCCTTTCTGCCCTTGCCATGGAGGCGCACCTGTCGGGGTGGTGTCAGATGAAGGTCTGCACAACGAACGGTCAGGGCCTCACTGATGCGTGCGCCTGTATTGTAGAGAAACAGCAATAGCCCATAATCCCGCTGACCGAACACGGTACGGCAGTCGGGCTGATCGAGGATGGCATGCACCTCCGCGGCTTCGAGGTAAGTTGCCAGATTTTGCCGGCACTTCTTCGCAGGCAAGGCCAAAATCTTCTGATACTGGTCGGCATGTGGAAGGTCAACGCGGATTAGATGCTTGCAGAAACTGCGAATCGCGGCGCGCCGGCAGTTACGCGTGGTAATTGAGTTGGCACGATCTGATTCCAACTGGGTTAAAAAAGCGGCCACGGCATCGACTTGTAGATCGCTTATTCGCAGGTTGGCAACGGCACCTTCTTTGGCTTCCGCAAGATAAATAAAAAGCAGCCGCAGGGTATCGCGATAAGCGCGCACGGTATGTGAACTGGCGCCTCTCAATCGCTGTAGGTAGTCGCGGAAGAAGCTCTCAACGTAAGCCAACAGCGGATCTTTGGGCTCTCGGCTCATGACGTTTTACCACTGTGATACCAGTGTCGAGCGAAGCGCTGGCTGGCAAGATCCATCAGTTCCGGTGTCGCCCTCAGATAGACTTGGGTACCGAGCACGTCAACATGGCCCATATAGGCTGAAAGCCAGGGCAAGCGGGCATGGATATCAACGCCCTCGTGATACCAGGCAGTCAGTCGATGTACGGCGAAGGCATGCCGGAACTCGTAGGGACGCGGCCCCGTCCGGCCCCTGGCGGGCTTGAGCCCTTCCCGGCGCAGGAGTCGACAAATAGCATCTGAAGCGGCCCTCACCGGCAGTGCTTGTCCGGTATTGCGTAGTAGCAGAGCGCCCGGGTCAACGGTTGCCGTCGCTTCCAGGATGCGCCGTCGCAGCAGCAGGCAGTCGCTTAGCTCGCGGGCCAGATCGTCCAGAAACGGTACAATCCGGGTTTTTCCCTTGCTTTGCCGGACAAGAAAGCACTGCTGTTCCAGGTCGACATCGGACAGTTGCAACCGCACCGCCTCGCCGAGTCGCAGGCCGGTACAATAGAGTATCAGCAACAGCATGCGCAGCATGCCGGCGTCGAGTTTACCGGCATTATGAACGCTGGCTGCGGCAATGAGATGAACGACCTCGTCATAGGTAAAAATATACGGTAAAAAGTCGACTCCTTGATGGGTGCCCAGTCCTGTTCCGGTACAAAGCTGTCCGGGTCCCGACGACGGCGATACAGGCACAGTTGGCGGATGACGCCAAACTCCAGTCCCACGCTGACGGGTTGTCGGTGTGGATTGCGCAACAACCACTCATGCAGCACGGCTTCAAACGGCACCTTGCCATACCAACCGGCCCGTTGTTCGACAGCACGTTGAAAGCTCTTCAGCGACAGCTCACTGCGCCGGTACGAATGCCCCATCGCACGCTTGAAGGCGACAAAGTGGGCTATGTCTTCGGCGAGTTCCGCCGCGCTGGCGAGCGTCACTGGGGCACCGGAAGAGGCAGTTGGCGCAATTGCTCGGTGGCAATGCGCACATAGGCGGAAAGCGACTCCGGCGAACGATGGCCGAGGATATCGCTCAGTACCTTGGGTGAGACCTCTTGCTCCATCTGCCGGCATGCATGTGTATGGCGCAGCACATGGCTTCCCAGGTACGCGGCCGTAACGCCGGCCGTTCTGGCATGGCCGACGAGTATATGCCGTATCGCCGAAGACTCGCTCAAAGGGTAATGCGGTGCTCTCATTGACAGAAAAACATGTCGCGTTGGTGTCCGGCAGAGTCGCCCATGCTGGAGATAGCTGACCAGTGCCTGGGCAAGTGCCGGCAACAGTGGCAGTGCGAAGGCGACACCGGTCTTTGGCCGCACGACGCGTAAGGTGGCGGCCCGCCAATCGATATCGTCGAGCGTCAGGCGAAGCACCTCGCCCGCCCCCAGGCCATAGGTGCTCATCAGCAAGAGCAAGGCGTAGTCGCGTAACCCTATGGGCGAGCTGCGATCGATGGCAGCCAAGATGTGGCGGACATCATCCCACGGCAGCGCCCGCAGTGGCTGTTCATAACGGCGCACGATCGGGGTAACGATGGATGGTGCCAAATCCGCAGTTACCTGTCCGGTTACCAGTAAAAAGCGCACGTAGCCGCGCAGGCTACTGCCGATGTCGGCCGTGGTCGTGCGCGCATAGTGCTGGCTGCAATCCACCAGAAACGCATCAATGTCTGTCAACTTCAGGTGCCGGAGTGGCCGATGCCGGGCGGCGATAAACGCCAGAAAGTAACGGATATGAGCCAGCTTCTTCTTGATGGTAGCTTCTGGGTTGCCACGATGTTGGCGTAGATGTTCGCCGAAATCCTGTAGTCGGGGTTCGGGCTCGGAAGTGCGATCCGTGTCGCATTGCCACGGGGGGACCTCGACGCCCAAAGTGCTTAGTCCAAGAGCCCAGGCCCGCAGCGCGGACTGCGCCCCTTGGCAGGCACACTCAGCATCGACCTGCCGTTGTCGTGCGTACCACTGAGCAAAGAGGCTCACGCCAGCCTGCGTCAGTTGTTCATCGGCATCAAGGGCTTCAGCTATGCAGTAGTGGTGGAAACGGTGGATCCAGTAGAGATACTGGCCAATCGAAGACGACTTGAGACAGCGGTTATCCCGCCATACGTCCTGTACCTTGGTTAATCGGGTCTCAAAACCGGGTACCGTCATCTCGCTGTGCACTGTTCATCTCCGCTTATGGCGTCAATGCCATGGTGACAACGTTAATACTGCTGCGTGGGTGGGTCTGCCCCAGAGTAGTGTTGGATGAATTGTAAAACGGAGCCACGTCGGGCGTACCCCAGCGGTGTAGGCAGCCCTGGCAGATAAGCTGCGAGCCGGGAGCGCAGGCACGTCAAAACTCTGGGTCGATGCAGCCGCTTCTGGAAGGACGTGATGCTGGGATGGCAGCCGGGAAACATCGCCGGTGCCATATCCAATACCCCAGCCAATGACCCTCGTACGAATCTGATCCGGCAGCGGGTCCATCGCACTGTGCTGGGTAAGGAAATATCGTCAGGTCGTAACGCATTTGCAGCGGCTTCCACACTGCCGGCGTGTTCCACGTGCAGGACGACTTGCTCCAAGGCTGCAAGTGTCCCCGACAGATGAGAGGCCAGAAAGTCTGGTAACAAGCTGAAAGTGCAATGACCCTCCGGGCAATACCAGCGAGGTATCCGCGTACCAGCGGGTGTTACACGGGAATAGGTACCATGTCGCGAGAACGAACAACCGCCCTGCGGGTGCAATGGGCAGGTTGGTAATCTCGCCATGCGCCACCCTTGAGCTGCCACATAGGCTTCGCCCGAGAGGGGCGTCTCGAATCGGAGCTGCATCTGACGCCTGGATCGCGAAATTCTAATCGGTATTTTATCCCGACAAACGATGTCGAGCATCGCCTATAGGCACTACACTCTGGCGTTTTACTCCGGATAAAAACCGACTCGGGATAATGGGCCATACAGCCGATTTCAGTGATGCCGTTGCCGAACCCGGCCTTGTAACCAGCATAATCATCACAGACCAACTTGCCTTGCCAGTCTCCGAGGAAGGTGCGGGCATGTTCACCCGCCCGGCTGGGCGCGAAGTCATAAACAGTGGCTTTCAGGTCCGAGAACGGTGTGGTGCAGTACGCCCAGACGTAGGCCTTATGGGTTTTCTTCTTGCCCGGAGCCAGCATGCTGACGGGGGTTTCATCGGCGTGCAGAACGCCGTGTTCCAGTAAAGCGTTTCTCAACGCATCCACCAGAGGCTGTAACTGCACGCCGCAGGCACCGACCCACTCGGCCAGGGTAGAGCGCGGGATTTCTAATCCGGCACGGCCGAAGATGCGTTCCTGACGGTACAGCGGCAGATGGTCGACATACTTGGCCACCAGCACTTGAGCCAGCAGACCGGCGGTGGGGATGCCCTTGTCAATCACCTGCGATGGTACCGGTGCCTGGATCAGGGTTTCGCATTTGGCGCAGGCCCACTTGCCCCGGATATGCCGTTCTACGGTGAACTCGCCGGGGACGTAGTCCAGCTTCTCGCTGATGTCTTCGCCGATACGCTTGAGCTGGCAGCCGCACGGGCACTGGGTATTGTCCGGTTCGTGGTGGATCAGGGTACGGGGCAGTTCCGGTGGCAGCGGGGTGCGCTTGGGCTTCTGCTTTGGCCGGGCCGCTTTCTGCTCCTCGGTCATCGCCTGGTCCAGCTCGGCTTCGATGGCGGCCAGATCGCTGTCGATCAGTTCGTCTAGCAGTTTCCCCTGAACGGCATCGAGTTGTTCACTGCGACGGGCGTACTTGTGACGCTTGAGGATGGCTACTTCGTGGGTCAGCTTCTCGATGATGGCGTTGCTGCGCACCAATTCCCGCTCCTTCCGGCCCAAGACTTGAGCCTTGGCGTCCAGAGAGTCCATCAGTTCCGTCGCCAAGGCACGGAGCTGATCGGCAGAGAGTTGGTTGATATCGGGGCGCTGAGTCATGCCCCTTAGTATGCCAAGCCCTTGTGCTGCAAGCGATTCGCAGTTTTGGCTATGGCGATATCACTCAGCTTGTGGTTACAGGATGGAGATAACACCGTCGGCCCCAAGACGTTGCCAGGGCAGGCCCTGAACCAGCGCTGATAGCTGTTCCTCAGTCAGGCGCAGCTGGTCACCGCGCCAGGATGCGCCCCAGTGGAACTTGCCTCGGTTCAGCCGGCGGGCGCACAACCAGATGCCCAGGCCATCGTGGATCAAGACCTTCATCCGGTTGCCCCGTTTGTTGGCGAACAGGTAGGCGCAATGGGGCCTGGCAGAACCGAACACCTGAATAACCCGGGCCAGGGCCTTGTCGGGC
>NZGD01000109.1 GCA_002690925.1 Rhodopirellula sp. | reverse complement strand
TGTCACCTTAGTCCTCTGTCACAAGGCTTCCCCACCATGTAGCGTTTGGTTTCCAGCCAGATTCGAGCATTCTGGCGTGCGATTGCTCCAAACGCTGCTTGAGTTCCGTTTGAATACGGTGGAATTTTGCTTCCGTCTTCGCAGGCGAATAACGAGGATCGGGCTCAGGAAAACGTGCCTCGACCGACTTCAACCATGCTTGCAGTTGTTCCCACATGTTAGCAGTGCGTACTGGATGAGTCAGTGATAAGTCACTGACCTCAGAGGGATCAACACTGAGGTCATAAAGCTCATTGCGTCCATCCTCGTAGTAATGAATGAGTTTCCATTGACCATCCCGAAACAACGAACTGGGCTCTCCGCCCTGGTTGTCGTAATGTGGATAGTGCCAATACAGCGGACGATCTGGGATCGACTGTTTCCTGAGCAACGGAACGAGCGAGACACCATCAACATGTTGTTCAGGTCTTGGCTGCAATCCGCACAACTCAAGAATGGTGGGGTAAAAATCTGCTCCCGTGACGGGCACGCTGCAGGTCGTTCCGGCCTGAGTCACTGCTGGGAAACGAATATAGAAAGGCTCACGAATCCCACCTTCCCATTGCCGACCTTTTCCTCCCCTAAGCGGCAGGTTACTTGTGGCGTAGGCATCCCCCGACGATACACCCCCATTATCACTTGTGAAAATCACAATCGTTGACTCGGTCAGTCCGGTCTCCTCGAGAGCAGTCAACACCTCCCCCACTGCGCGGTCTGTCGTCTCCACCATCCCCGCATAAACCGGATGATCTTGTACCTGACGTACCGGCAAGGTGCGATCTATTTTGAAGCGATTCGCTACCTTGGGCATTTGAGCAGCTTGTTTTTGATATTTAGCCCAAAGATCTCGACTAGTCTGCACAGGCGCATGCACGCTGTAAAAAGACAACATCGCAAAGAATGGACGTTTACGATTCTCTCGAATGAAGTCGGCTGTTTCTTTTCCCAGCCGCATGGTCAGAGATTCGCCAGATGAACCATCCTCCATTTGGGGATTTCGAAAAGGAGCAAAAAAACCCCCAGGCGGGCTGCCACGATGATGCCCCCCAATGTTGATGTCATACCCATGGTCTGTAGGTAACGAACCTTCACCACCCAAGTGCCACTTACCTGCAAAAAACGTTCGGTACCCGGCTTCCTTCATCGCCTCAGCAATCGCAACGTCCTCCGCGGGCAAAGCTCGAGCGTACTCCGCCGGCAACAACCGATCTTCACGTTTCCAATCCATTCCTGATCTTGCACCAATCCAATTCGTCACACCATGGCGAGCTGTAAACTGACCCAATTGAATACTCGCACGCGAGGGACTGCACACACGGCAGGTCGCATAACCTTGCGTAAAACGCATTCCGCCCCTAGCTAGGCGATCAATATTCGGGCTTTGATAAAATGTGCTCCCTTCAACTGAGAGATCATGCAAGCCCATATCATCAACAAGAACAATAACAACATTCGGCCGCTCAACTGCCGCTGCATTTGAGGTGATCACCATGAACAGTACAAAGAAAGCCAATACCTGACGCATGAAGCACCTATCAAGAAAACAAAAGCGAATTCAACCTTAAGTTGGCAGCCAGCGGACGAGATGAAGTCCCAACAATGCACTACCTCGGTAAAAAGGCATGCCCAAAACGGCCAACCAACCAACCAACCAACCAACCAACCTAACACGTTGCAACGGCAACAATGACCGTAAGATCAGTTCCCCGACCTCTTCAGTTTAACCTCAACCTGTGCCTCGACACGACTCCACCTGAAAAACTGACAGCATTCAGATTTTGGAATCCCCTTGATTGCAACAAGCAAGCAGATTTTCAAGAAAGCCAACTGCATGACTAGCGGCATCATCATCACCTTGCTTCAGCGAAGATTTTTGGTGATCCAACAAACTCTTCCCGTCATCCCGAAACCCCATTTGATGACCACTTGAAGTCTCCACAGACTTCTCAAGTATTTTCCGAAGCTCATGCGCGAGATATCGATCATTCCTCAACCACCGACCACACCCCAGTTTTTCAATTCGGCTTGCGTTATCAAATTGATCGAACGCCATCGGACGAATGAGTTGGGGTATGCCGGCAGCCAACGCTTGTGAGGTTGTACCAATTCCCCCATGGTGAACAATTGCCGCACAATGTGGCAACAAGCGAGTGAACGATCTGTAGGGCATTGCCTGCACACTGTCGGGTAGCCCTGCGGGAAAGTTCTCTGGAAAAGTCGATAACAAAAGCCCTGGACGATTCAATTCAATGCAGGCTTTGACCGCTGCCTCAAAGAAGGCACGGCAATGGTGGTGCGCTGTCCCGGACGTGAATACAATCGGACGATTCTGAGGCACAACGAAGTCTTCGCTACTGTTATCCTGCAACGGAAACCCACAGTGTTTTAACTGTGGAAGAAATGTCTTAGTTGCAGGAGCAAACCAATCAGGATACATCGCAAGAATCAAGTCTGGTGAGTGCCACCACTGATTCAGCGGTCTTTTAATGCGTTCAAGTCCATAATCCGTACGCATTCGATTGATGGGTCCGAGAATCGCAGGGTCAACCGCCACAGTGTCGATCAACCAATAGATTGTCCGCATCAACCAGACAGGACGCGACATTTCAAACCACCAACCAGAAAGTTTTGGTGGAGCATCAAGGGTCCGTAAGATGACTGGCTGCAGGTGCACACTTGCCAATGGAGTTTCGGGATGTGCATCGCGAAAGATCCGCGAGGCAAGATCAAGGGGATGCGAGACTAGTACCGTCTGCCCAGGAACGTGATATCGCTCAATGACATCCCGCTGGCGTTCCAAAAACTCGGAAACAACCGTTCGAAACACTTGCAGCGGTCCACGAACCGTCTTCCACACATGGGGATTGCCCAAGGCCTCCGTGAATTGTTCGTTCTCAATGACCACTTCAACTTCAAGGCCTGCATCAACAGCAACATCCGCGTACGGTTCGGCCAAAGAGATAACGACATCATGCCCTGCAGCACGCAGACGTCGACCGATTGCGATCATGGGATTCACATCGCCGCGCGAACCGGGTGCCGATAGAATCGCTCGCAAGATTAACGCTCAATGTTGTATTCGGTGATTTTCCGATAGGCGGTAGCACGACTAACGCCCAGCAATCGCGCCGCTTCCGGAACATTTCCCCCGGTTCGGCCCAGAGCTTTGAGGATCAATCGCTGCTCCCATTCATCAATGCGTAGCGTATCGAGCCGACTGATCCCCGCATCACGCAGACCAAGATCGTCGATCTCGATATTGGGTTCGTCAGCCATGACAACTGCACTGTCAATGACATTTCGCAATTGTCTCACATTGCCGGGCCAAGCGTACTGCAACAGCTGTCCTCTTGCCGCGTCTGATAACCCCAGCTTGGAACGCCCATGTTGCGCAGAGAAATGCTCGAGGAAGTGATCCATCAACAACTCAATGTCACCATCACGCTCTCGCAGTGGTGGAACAACCAGCTCAAAAACACTGAGTCGATAAAACAGATCCTCACGAAACTTGCGTTCCCTGACGAACTCTGCAAGATCTCGGTTCGTGGCAGCAATCACTCGAACATCAACGAGGACCTCTTCCGTTGCACCCACCGGCAGAAACGGATGCCCCTCAAGTATTCGCAGCAACTTAGCCTGCCCCTCAAGCGTCAACTCACCAATCTCGTCGAGAAAGAGCGTGCCGGTATGTGATTGCTGAAACCAGCCCACATGATCATTATCTGCCCCAGTGAATGCGCCTTTGCGATGTCCGAACAATTGGCTTTCAATCAATTCGCTTGGGATAGCAGCACAATTGACAGTAAGCATAGGGCGTTGGGCACGAGGGCTCGATCGATGAACCGCGCGTGCGACCAATTCCTTACCTGCACCACTTTCGCCCCGAATCAAAACAGACCCATTTGCATTTCCGACCCTGCCTATTTTGGCCTTGAGCTTGTTCATGCTCGGACTGTTGCCGATCAATTCATCCGTGTCAGCATTTCGATCAGCAATACTCTTTTTTTCAGCCAGCAACGAATCGTGTTCGAAGGCCCTCCCTAGTCCGACTGCCAGCAGGCGTCCCGCCGCCACCGCCAACTCAAAATGAGCCGGCTCAAATGTTGGATGCTCTCGGTAAAGGTGTAATACACCAAGATTGTTCCCCGAATTCTCCAGTGGGACAAAAATCACATCGGACCAGTCTTCTTCATCTGCCATACCTGGATTTTCACGACGAGCATCCTCATTGATCCAGATAGCCTCACCATCTCGAAGCACGCGCCGTACCAAGTCTTTACTAAGGCTGATCGAGTCTGCCCGTTCAGCAGGTTGCACACGCTGTGGCTTCATTCGACCATCGCCCGCATCAAACGAGAGACCAACCACATCAGATTCTGTGCGGTCCTTCAATAATTCGATGACCGTTTCGATGATGCCGTCGGGACTTTCGTTTTTCAGCAGGTTCAAACTGAGCGTGTACAGATCGATCAAATGCCCAGCCGATGCCACATCCGCGATAGGGTCCTCCAACTCAAGCCGCCATGTGCCCGTCGTGTGGACCTCTTTTGTTTGGGCCTCAGTAGGACGCCCCTCTTCAGATTCAGCCAAATCAGGCTCAACCAACTGCATGTCAGTACTACCGACAGTCACAACGCTCTTATCAAGAAGTCGTGCATGATCGGTTTTCTGACCATTCACGTGTGTTCCATTCCGACTGCTCGTATCGCGAAGATGCCAGTTACCATCCTCAAAAAATACGACCGCATGAAACCGGGAACTCACGGGATCGGTGAGCATGATGTCACAATTCGACCCCCGTCCGATGTGAAGCGGGCGTGCAGGATCCAAAGGGAACTGTTTTCCCTTTTCTGGACCGCTTCGTACTGACAGGTAAGCCACCATGGTTGATTCAGCCCCGGTTTTCAGCTCATACAAATGCTTGTGGCGTCAGTGACGACATCGGAGTGCCGGCGCCGTGCACGCCATTAACGGCCAACAGGGAGGTTTCCCCGCAGGAGAACGACTATTTCTGCAGCTGGCTCATATAAGCCAGCGGGACGACTAAACCCACCGCAAGCTATTGGCTGCAAATGACTTAAGAACAATCAAAAACCCAAGCAAAGCGGGTTCCACAGAACTATAAGTCCGTTGTCTCATTTTAAAACGCGGAAGACCCGAACGCGATCCCATACGTAAAAATTATTGTCAATCTATAGCCAAGTGCCTCCCCAATCGAACCAGACGGGCCAAATTCCAGGCCAAGGCATCCCAGCACAGAGATCAATCCACTTGGAGCCTGGGAATTTCACCGTATTATCTTCAAACACTACTCTGACTGCACTTTACCTGCTGCCAGGCGGGTCGATGCCAAAAGGATTGCTCCACCCTTTTGACCCTCATTTTACCCCAAGGACCAAAACAAACCCCCTCTTGCTAGGGGGATCCACTAGAACCATCGATGAACTAAATTTTCTGGTCTGCTAAACTACCGGCAGTGCTCCCTCGCCTGAATAGCCACTCGCATAATTTGCACGGATTTCTATCGAGAAAGCGACTCCCACCCTCGGTTGCTCCAGACCTGCCTCCGTCCAGCTTGAATCTCGGATGATTTGATGCGTTTCCATGTCTTCCTTTCAATTGCCCTCACTGCACTGCTGAACGCAACGCCCCAGGTCGAAGCAGGCGACTCCCAAACGCTTGCCGACCGGATAGACCACCACATCAACGCGCGTTTGCAGACCGAGGGGGTTTCACCCGCGCCAATGGTGACCGATGAAGCATTTCTCCGACGCGTGACACTCGATTTGGCTGGTCGAATCCCAACCACTACCGAACGCACCAACTTTCTAAGTCAGAAAGAAACCGAAGCTGATGATCAGGTCCGACGCAGGAGACTTGTTGAAAAACTTATCAACTCACCCGACTATGCCTATCACTTACGGAATCAGTTGGACATCCTGCTGTTGCTTCGAAGCGAACACAACGCAAGCTGGCGCGAATATCTTCTTGAGGCGACCAACGAGAACCGGGGCTGGGACCAACTTTTTCGGGAGATTTTCCTACCGGAAGACACTCTAAGTAGTGACCTTCGCCCAGTCAGTTATCTAAAGAAGCACCTGAACGATCTTGATGCACTAACCAATGGTGCAAGTGTCAAATGGCTAGGTGTGAATATTGCCTGTGCCAAGTGTCATGATCACCCGTTGGTGGATGATTGGACTCAAGATCACTACTATGGGATGACCTCATTTTTCAAACGCACGTTTCGCACCAAGAAAGGATTCTTGAGCGAGCGTTTTGAGGGTCTCCCGAAATACACGGACATTTACGGTGATGAACAACAACCGGGGCTGATGTTCCTGACCGGTCAAAAGGTTGAGGTCCCGCCGTTAGCAATGGACGGACCAGCGTTAAAGAAATTGCAGGAGGCAATCAAGAACTCAGAACGGGACGATAAAGCGGATCCACCACCTCGACCAGACTTTCGACCTCGAAGCGAGTTTGTTGAACTCGCTCTGGGAGATAGCAAAAACCGATTTTTTGCAAAAAACCTGGTCAACCGGACGTGGGCTCGTTTGTTAGGACGTGGCTTGGTTCACCCGTTGGATCAGTTGCATTCACAGAACCCGGCCAGTCATCCGGGGCTGCTGGAAGAGTTGGCAAAGGCCGTAGTGGATTCAGGCTATGACCTGCGTCACTTGACGCATGCGATCGTACTTAGCAACGCCTACGCCCGCGGCACCTATGAGTCCGAATCGCAGCCTTGCCCACCTGATCTTTTTGCAGTGAGTGTCCCTCGCCCTTTGGCCCCCAGACAACTTTCACTGTCTCTTCGTATCGCTGGCCAAAATCCAGAAAAGCTCAAGGCCAAGAGCGTCTCAGACTCTTGGAATGTCGAGCGAGAGAAATTGGAAAAAGCATCCGAGGCTATCGCAAAAAAATTGCTCATCCCCAATGAAGATTTTCAAATCCCTGTCACAGAAGCACTATGGTTCAGCAACAATGTGTCACTTCAAAACGATCTTCTGAGCACCTCAAACGATCGTTTAGTAGGTTATTTGAAAAAACTCAAATCAGATGATGAAGTGGTGTCCGCTGCTTATGCCTCCATCCTCAATCGAGGTCCTGATTCTGACGAGTCCAATGCCATCCAGCAGTACCTCGGGGAGCGGGGCCAGCGACGCGAGGACGCATTGAAGCAAGTCGTATGGGCACTGCTCGCTACACCTGAATTTCGTTTCAACCACTAGGTCATGATTTGATGAATCTGCTAAACCGAAGATCGATGCTCAAGGCTGCCGGAACGACCGCCGCTGCCTCCAACATGGCAGCTGTCGAATTGTTATCACAACCCGCCATGGCCGATGAACTCGCACGCAGCGGTAAAAATGTAATCCTACTTTGGCTCGCTGGTGGCGCGAGTCAGCTGGAAACCTGGGATCCCAAGCCCGGACGACCAACCGGAGGCCCGTTTGCGAAGATCCAAACATCACTTCCAGGTGTAGAGATTTCTGAACTGCTTCCCAAAATGAGCACTCGCCTTGATGAAACGGCGATCATCCGCTCCTTGAACACAAAAATCGCGGACCACGGACAAGGCTACTTTTTGATGGACCGCGGGCGTCGCGCGGAACCGGGGATTGAGTACCCCCACCTCGGTGCAATCCTCGCTCACGAACTCGGGCAAATCGACAGTAAAGTCCCCGACTACGTTTCGATGTACACCTCAACTGAGGGACGACGCCAAGGTTCCGCAGGGTTTCTTGGGGCACGCTACAATCCGATGTTTCTCACCGACAAAATGATCCCTGAAGACATCCAGCTGCCGGAGTCAATCAGCGACACGGATCACCGTGACCGAGCGGCTTTGCGTCGCACACTTTCACAACGCTTTGCAAAACGCATGAATCATGCGGGTATCGGAAGTCATGAAAATGCATACGAGCGTGTGCGTGGCCTGATGGCGAGCGATTATCTCTTCGATATCGATCGTGAACCCGCTGGAATGCGTGACGCATATGGTCCCACCCAGTTTGGCCAACAATGTCTAGTCGCCAGAAGATTAGTTGAAGCAGGCGTACCGTTTGTCAAAGTTGCCCGGGCGTGGTGGGATAGCCACGGCCAGAATTTTGAAACTCACCGAGAACTGTGTGCTGACTTGGATCATTGCATGAGCACATTGCTCGATGACCTCAAGCAACGCGGGCTGCTTGAAACAACGCTGGTAATCACTTTAGGGGAGTTTGGAAGAACCCCCAAAATTAATGGCAGCCTCGGAAGGGATCACTTTGCGAATGCATGGAGCTGCACCCTGAGTGGGTGTGGTATTCGCGGCGGGACGGTATTCGGCAAGACCGACCCGGATGGGCAAACGGTCACCGAAGGAGAAATGAATGCAGGCGATCTGTTTGCAACTATTTTCTCAGCACTCGGTATCTCGCCGGACAAAGAATACATGGTTGGCAGTCGTCCGATTCCCATATCCGATTTTGGAAGCGAACCTTGCACCGAGGTGTTGTCATGATTCCAGCTACCCTTAAGAAAACAAATGAGTGGAAATCCCCGGACATCGTTTTTTGCCTCGAGCATGCGGCGGAAATGCAGCGGGTTTGGTTCGCAGGTTCCGACTTCAATGTCTATCAGTACGATCTGTCACTCGAAAAACCAGAGCGTCAGCCGTTTCAAGGAGAAGGACACACAAGCTACGTCACGGGCATGGTACGTACAGGCAATACGCTGATCACATGCGGATACGACGGACAGCTTTGCTGGTGGAGCATCGAAGAACAACGGCTGACCCGAAAAATTGCTGGACACGAAAGATGGGGAAGGGCGATCACAACGTCACCAGACGGATCCAGACTATACACAGTCGCTGACGACATGCTGTGCAAAGTCTGGGATGCATCCACAGGCAAACTACTCGAAACATTACAAGAGCACGCCATACAAACACCTCATCATTACCCCTCGATGCTTTATGCTGTTGCGGCCTCACCAGATGGCAAATGGCTTGCAACCGGTGACCGTATCGGACACACCGCCATATGGAACACTCATTCTTTCGAAAAAGTCGCAGAGTTAGAAACACCAGTGATGTACACGTGGGACCCACGCGCGAGGCGGCACAGCATTGGCGGCATTCGATCTCTTGCCTTCTCGCCCGAGAGCAACGAAATTGCGATCGGCGGCATCGGTAACATTGGCAACATTGACCATCTAGGCGGCCCAGCGCGCCTGGAAGTTTTTGAATGGCGCACCGCGACACAACGCTTGGAAATCGAGGATAACAAGAAGAAGGGTTTAATCGAGCAAATCATCTGGTCACCGGGTAAAGAATGGATATTAACCGCGGGTGGCGACAATAATGGCTTCCTGACTTTTTACAACGCAGAGACCGGAGATGTGCTTCATCAAGATGGCCAAAACGGGCACATCCATGAAGTGTCAGTCGGACCCAACTTCGATGAATTGGTAGTTGCGGCGCATGAGAGACTCACGAAGTGGACCATGCAAACGGAACCGCCACCACTGGCAGAAAATGAGACGCTGAACGAAGACTCCAACGCTTCGGAAAATGCTGACAAAGATTAGCCGTTGGCTGGAGAAACCTGCTCACCGACCCGCCCTAGCAACCCGCAATGGCAATCAACGCTCACAGCCCAACCGCGCGACACGGTCGCGATCACCAGCAGATCGCAATAAGCGTCCACCGCTGAAATCACAAGACCGATGAAACGTTTCGTTATGGCAAAACCCACGCATACAGAACCTAGGTATCAAGCATCCTAGGATTGCCAAACTCCCCGAACCCAACAAGGTCCACCTGTGAAGTTACGAATCCTCTTTCTTGCAACCGTGACACTCAGCTTCACGTCTGCGTTTGCCGCCGACGAGACGGCAAACACAACCCAGAAGTCCATCCGCCTTTTCAACGGAAAAAACCTCGACGGTTGGACTCAGCGAAATGGAACGGCAACCTATCGGGTTGAGAAGGATGCGATTGTCGGAAAGACAAACGAAGGCAGCCCAAACTCGTTTCTTTGTACTGATAAACTCTACGGTGACTTCATCCTCGAATTTGAGGTCAAGGTAGATCGCCCGCTGAACTCTGGCGTTCAAATTCGTTCACAATGCAAAGGTGATACACCCAACGGTCGCGTCAATGGCCCCCAGGTTGAAATCTCCAATGACAAAATGGCAGGGTACATCTATGGCGAGGCTGCAGGTGGCTGGATGACACCTGATGCAGATCGCACACCACATGAAACATTCCAAGACGGTAATTGGAATAATTATCGTGTTATTGCGAGGGGCCCCAGTATCAAAACCTGGATCAACGGCAAGCAGATCTCGAATCTGGTCCACGAAGAGCGTTACAAGACTCACCCCCGAGGCTTCATTGGTCTTCAGGTCCACGGCATCGGTCGCGGGCAAGGTCCGTACGAAGTACGCTGGCGCAACCTCCATTTGCAGGATTTATCTGCAAAATGAGCATCGCGTTTGATGCCCTGAAAACTTGGTTTGGAACACGTCCTGCTGTCACGGCAGCATGCAATGGCAAGGTTGCAGCGAAATAGCAAGCAAGACACGACCTGCAGCCGTAAACCGTTTATACTATCGACACTGGCGCAAGCCGGAATATCTGCTCGATTCAACGATCGCCGAAGGTGATTTTGGTTTCAGCAGTGAACCTGCCCAGAAAAACGAGTGCTGATTTAAGTTTGCCAACCCAAATTGGCCAACATGTCGGCATCCTCCACGTCCTGCTGAGAAATTTGCTACGGCAATCATTCTCCCATTTTCAACTAACAAACATGAAGGCTCTGAATATGCGATTACTCGCGTTCTGCTTGTTCGCGGTTGGCGTCGTCCTGCCTCACGTAGCAGTCACTGCTGCTGACGACGGTTACGTCTCTCTTTTCGATGGCAAGACCCTCAAAGGTTGGGATGGAAATCCTGACTTTTGGAGTGTTCGGGATGGAGCGATCACTGGACAGACTACAAAAGAGAATCCTACAAAGGGAAATACCTTTCTTGTGTACCGCGGTGGGGATTACAAGAACTTCGAACTCAAGTTCGAGTACAAGATCGTAGGCGGGAACTCAGGTGTGCAGTACCGAAGCTTCGAGCCCGATGCAGAAAAGCTGAAGTGGGTTGTTGGTGGATACCAAGCTGACTTGGAAGCCGGAGACACTTTCTCGGGAATTCTTTACGGCGAACGGTTCCGCGGTATGCTCGCTAATCGCGGCCAAAAAACCGAACTCGTTCGTGAGAATGGAAAATTCAAATCCAAGGTCACTGGCTCTGTTGGGGAATCGGCTGAGATTCAATCAAAGATCAAGAAAGAAGACTGGAACGAGTACTCAGTGCTGGCCGATGGGTTTCACTTCGTCCACAAGATCAACGGCGTAACCACTGCAGATTGCACCGATATGGACGAGCAGGAACGCCGCGATTCAGGCATCATCGCACTGCAACTTCATGCCGGGCCTCCCATGCTGGTCCAGTTCCGCAACATACGCATCAAGAACCTCGACGCGAACGAGGGGACCAACGCGGAAGAAAACGCAACGAAGACCTCTGCCAAAAGTGGCGAGAAAAAGAAAATTGTTTTCATATCTGGTAACCCCAGCCACGGCTACGGTTCACACGAGCACTACGCGGGCTGCAGGTTACTCGCAAGCTCGCTTTCAGAGGCAATGCCAAACTATGAGATCAAGGTTATCAAACACGGCTGGCCTGCAGAGGGCATGAAGGCATTGGAAGGCGCCGACACCGTCATTGTCTATTGCGATGGGGGCGGCAGACACCTTCTTAATCCTCACATCAAAGAGTTTGACCCTCTTATGAAAAAGGGAACAGGGCTCGTCTGCATCCACTACGGTGTTGAAACTCCCAAGGGTGAGACTGGCGACGCTTTTCTCGACTGGATGGGCGGCTACTTTGAAACACATTGGTCCGTAAATCCTCATTGGGACGCCAAATTTGAGTCGTTCCCTGACCACCCCATCTCAAACGGTGTAAAGCCATTCACAATCAACGACGAATGGTATTTCCACATGCGTTTCAGGGACGAGATGAAGGGTGTCACCCCGATCTTGTCCGCACATCCTCCCGAAGAAACCATGAGGCGGCCCGATGGACCGCACAGTGGTAATCCTGCGGTTCGCAGGGAAGTGAGCAATGGTCAAATCCAACATGTTGGATGGGCATCTGAACGTGACGGTGGTGGACGAGGTTTCGGGTTCACTGGCGGACACTTCCACCACAACTGGGCGGATGAGAACTTCCGCAAGGTAGTATTGAATGCAATCGTCTGGACCGCACACGGGACCGTTCCGGAATCAGGGGTCACAACGGCTAATCCATCTGAGGAAGACCTTGAAGCCAATCAAGATGAACCCAAGTCAGGTGCCAAAAAGAAGAAGCCCGGTCGCAAGATCAAGCGTGCTGTGCCTGCTACCCCCACATCGAGCAAGAATGGTGCCGCCAAGCCAATTTTTAAAAGTAGCGTCATCGATTCGAAAACAAAAGGCCACAGCGTTGTCATCAATGCTGAACTCGGTAACGCAAAACAACTCTTTCTCGTCGCGAATGATGGTGGAAATGGATACGGCTGCGACTGGGCAGATTGGGCCGAACCCCGACTGACCGGCCCTCAAGGTGAAAAGAAACTGACAGACCTGAAATGGAAATCCGCCAGTAGCGGATTCGGCCAGCCACGAATCAACCTGAACTGTGGTGGCAATCCAATGAGGATCGACGGCAAAGAGATCGCTTACGGTATTGGTACCCACGCGAATTCCGTGATTGCCTTCGACATTCCTGCCGGATACACCCACTTCAAGGCTGTAGGTGGGCTCGATAATGGTGGCACCGACCAAGGGCCCTGCGGTGCTTCTAGTAGCGTGCAGTTTGCGGTTTACACCGATCCACCCCCCACGCCGGGCGGTTCAGGTGGCGGGGCAGGTTCTCGTGAAGTGGCCGACGCACTTGATGGACTTGAAGTAGGGACCGAACTCGCTGCAAGTCTGTTTGCAGCCGAACCACAATTACTGAGCCCGGCCAACATCGACATCGATCACCGGGGACGCGTCTGGGTTTGCGAAGTGGTTAACTACCGCAAACATAACGGAAAACGACCGGAGGGTGACCGCATTCTGATCCTGGAAGATACCAACGGCGACGGAATGGTCGATAGCGAGAAAGTTTACTACCAGGGCCGCGACATCGACTCGCCGCATGGTGTTTGCGTGCTGGGCAATAAAGTGATCGTATCGGCGGGCGA